>NZ_JBGVMC010000060.1:0-12438 GCF_045124615.1 Succinivibrio sp. | reverse complement strand
CCTTAAGCTCCTCTATTTCGTTTATGCAAGCTTTGATCTGATAGTTTCTTTCTCTGAAAAAAGCAGCCATAGGTTCAACATCATCAAGAGTTTTTACATAAAGTCGAAGCTTTGCAAAGTACTTACGCTCATGATTTAAATTTGAGCCGTTTGAAAAAACAGGTGGTTCATATCCGTCTCTAAAATCCTCCATATAAAGCATGGTATTGTAATTTACATATATGGTATTTATAGACTGATATTCTTTCTTGATAATACCCTTTAACGTAAACTCAACAACGCTGTTTTGTCTTTTTGAATCAACAATTCTTGAAATGACAAGCAAAAAGGTATCACCGGTTTTTATTTTCAGATCATCACAAAGTGTCTGTGACAGATATGCCTCATTTTCTTTTAGCACACCATCAAGATTTGAAGCTTTTGCAATAGGATCGCCAGATTCTGTAGGAAGCGCGCTCAATGATGTTTTAATCTTTCCTTTATAATTTATATCAGCAGTTGCAGATAAAGAACGGGTAAGAGGAAGACAGAACTGAACCTTACTGTCATTTTTAACCTGATTTATAAAATTCTCATCAAGCTTGTATCCTGTCATCATTTTTATTTCAAGCTTTAAAGGTGATGATTTCAGATCGTGCTCTAAGGTACTTATAATTCCATACTTTAAAGAAAACAGGAACATAAGAGGTGCAATCACAGAGCATAAGGATGCAAAGATACAGAAGGATACAAGTTTTTCAAACCACAGTGATTTAAATGCAAGAGTAAAAATCATCCTATCCCTCACAGAAACTGCCAGAATTTGCTGTTTTCCTGACATACAAAAGACGTCTTAATCCATGAGATTGCACAAGCTTTGTATCATGAGTCACTATAAGAGCTGCCATATCCAGATTCTTACAGTAATCAACAATCATTTTAAAAAGTATGTCTCCATGCTCTGGATCCAAAGATGAGGTTGGCTCATCAATAAGTACAAGCTTTGGATTTGAACACAATGTTTTTACAAAAACAGCTCTTTGTCTTTGACCTATGGACAGCTCATGAGGTTTTCTGTTTAAAAGTGAGCTAAGAGAGAAAGCAGAAAAAAGATCATCAGCTCTCTTTTTTAGCTTTGCTTTATCGTAAAAATCAAAGCCAAGTTTTCTTGCACTGCAGCTTGCAATATCAATCTTGTAATCAATATTGTCCTTGATGCTAAGATATGGGAGCAGGCCTCCAGTCTGAGGCATATATCCTATAAAGGCTCCTCTAAAATGCTCACATTGCTTTTTTGAAAGCTCCTTTATATTTGTATTGCACATAAAAAACTCATCAAAGACCATTGAGTCTCTTAAAAAGCCAAGACACTCAAGCATGGTACTCTTGCCACAGCCAGAAACACCAGTTAGAGCTACAATATCATGCTCACCAAGCTTTAAGCTTTCTATACCTACACTATAGGTTTCATCTGTCCTTTTATATGAAAAGGACAGATTTTTTATATTAAGGATCTGCTCTGTCAAGGTAAAATCTCAAGTGGAACTGGATATACAGCCTCTGAAGCATCCTCAAGAGGATTTAACTTAACCCATCTTGACAGATCGTCATTACAAAGCTGATAGTATTTAAGCTTGCTTTCAAGATCGTAAATAGTCTGGTTCTGTTCATCAGGACCCATACTTGACCATGTATCCTCATCAAGCTCCTGAATACGGCTCTTGTATGGGAGATCGTCAAGATACTCACCTAATAAACCAAGATCTGCAATTTTTGATGTCTGTGCCTTTGCAACTGAATCAGGATCACGGCCTAAAGATACAGCAACCGATCTTAAGCTCTTGAACATCTTATCAGGCTCAAGCATACCTTCATTTGCCGCATCTAAAATCTTCTGAGTAACATCCTTTAGGGATGACAGCTGAGATTTAGTCAGTAAAACAACAGGTGTACTTGTAGCTTTCTGATGATTTAGAGCATCTCTGTCAAGAAGCCAGCCGTACATAAAATCAGGAGTCTTGGTATTGAGTTTAGATCCAAGATAAGCAAGCTGCATTGCATGGCCTAAAGCTATTGTATCCTCAGCCATTGACTTGTTTTCCTCAGTTACACAGTAGCCAACCGCGCTCTTTCCAAAGGCAGCCATCTTTACCTGATTTGAAATGTTTGATGATAACTCATCAATTCTCTGCCCGAACTTTTTAACATCACCTGCATTTACCTGATAGTAAAGAGGTTTATTGATAGTTTCATTGAAACTTAAATCCATATACTGCTCTTTTGCACTTTCATGATTCTTGTTTCTCTTGCCAGAATCTGTAAGCAGATGCATTGTATAGATAGCTACACCTTTTTGTTTTGCATCAACTCTAAGCTCCTTTGCATCAAGACCTGTTGTTGACAGCTTATCAGAGCCTTTAATTGAGCCTGCATCTGTTATAAGAACGATATATCTGCCACCGTATTTTGACCAGTCAACCTGCTCAAGTGCGGTATTTATACCTGCATATGCATCCTCATCAAAGTATTTACTTGATACCTTAGCCTGAGACAGATCTTTTAGCTTTTGAGTAAATGTATTAACATCTGTAGCCTCGCCAGGCTTTATAAATACCTTAGAGGTATATTCAAGTGCAGGAACTGCCTTTGTATTTGATCTAAATGATACAAGACCGAAATGAACGCTATCTGTCAGACCTTCAGCTTTAAGATGCTCTGATACAGCATTTATGGTCTTTTTGGTTCTGTCAATGTATGGCTGCATTGAAATTGATGAATCAATAACAAAAACAATGGCAGCCTTGAATGTCTTTAGGGCATTGACTGAATTATCAGTGTTCTTCTTTTTGCTCTGACTTTTGGTAATTGATGCAATCTTCAAAGCTCTTACATAGTTACCATCATCAAACATTGACTCTTCATAATCGAGAATAGGTAGCAAATAAAACTGCTTTTTGTAGTCAACATAATGCAAAGGCTCGATTGAAACCACACCATCTGCACTGCCTTTTTTCACTACCTCATCTAGCTTATTCTTATAAACTGTTGATATGTTCTTGTCAGAAATTAAGGATGTAACATCATCTTTATTCTTGAAGATAAGAGCTCTGTTTCTGTTAGCTGGATTTGTAAACATCAGTGCTGTCTGCATTTTCCACTGTACAGTACAGTCCTTGTCAAGATAACCTGCAATCTTGCCGGTATCATCAGGTCCAACCTTTATGGTTCTGCCATCATCCTCATAAACATAGAATCTTGAAAAGGCATTTACCTTTTTTCCATCCTTTGCATTTGCATCGCTTTTTAGTCTGCAAGATGGTGTTGTAAGCACTCTTTGGTATAAGGTTGTCTTACCTTCCATTAAAAGAGGTGCACTGCTTGCTGCACTAATAGATATAGATAAAAGACCTAAAGTTGCAATTGAGCTTTTTAAGAATCTGTTCATTTATTCACCTTTGAGCTTTGATAAAGCCTCTTGTGCCTCATCTGATTCATTCAAGGAATAAGCTTTTTCATACCAGTAAATTGCCATTTTTTCATTCTTCTGTTCACACTGTGAGCTTACAGAAGAATTCTTATCAAAATACTTAGCATAGGCAAAAGCAACATCACCATCTTTTCTGCCAATACTTGAGAAAAGACGTTTTCCAAGATTACAGCGATTATTTGCAAAGGCCTTAATTGAAAGTTCAATTATTTCATCTGATGATACACTTGCCTGAATACATGCTTTAATAAGCTCTGAATCATTAGGATTTGAAATTGAACAGCCATTTACAGTTGATGATGACTCTTCGCTTTCTGATGTATTTTCATTATCTTTTGATGCATTATCTAAAGATTGAGTATCTGTATCATCAGCCTTATTTTCATCAGCTTTTTTACTGTCATCTACCTGCTCTAAAGCTGGCTTTGACATATCACCTGCAGTTGCATCTTTACTGTTTAGATAGTTAAAAAGGAAATAACCTAAAACACCTAAAGCTAGCAGTATTAAAAGAATTATTAAAATTAAAGGTAATATGCTTTTTTTCTTGCTAACAGCAGTATTCTGATAGTTTATTGGACCATCTTTAATCACAGATCCTTGTACAGTACACTCATCTTTATTTAAAGCTGTATTTGACAGTGTACTGTTATTTAGAGCACCGATATTCTCCTTTTCAAGTGAAGGTGGTTCAATCATAAGCTCTAGTGATTTTGTAACAGGAGCAAAAAGATTATGGGTCTCACCTACAATCTGTCCTGTTTCAATTACAAATTCACGAACAGATACACTAAATGAGCTGTTGAATCTGTTTGATTCTCTGTAAAGAGTATTATTGACAGATGCAGGAAGTTCTATTTTGTAACCGTTAATATCATTAGATACAAATTTAATACTTTCAGGTCTGAGCTTTATACTGTCAGTTACACTCTCATTTCCCCCCTTATCCTTAAAGGTAATTTCAAGAGAGTTTTTAGCATTACGCTTAGCTAAAGGACTTCCTATCTGAATATCTTTGATTTCATTACTTTTTACATCTTTGATAATCAGATAGCCTTTGCCATTTTCATTTAAAATTTCAGCATTTATATTCATTGTTAAGCAGATGCCTCTTCAATTGACATAAACTTTTCTAGATCTGTAAGCAGAGCACAAAGCTCATCATTCTTCTTTGAATCAAGTTTATAGATACTTGCAGCCTGAGTATTTACATTGGCAATCATATGAACAAGGACAGAGAAATGATCGTTTAGATAATTTGTCTTTATTCTTGAAACCATATCCTTTGTTATCTCAATGGTATGCTCTTTTTCATCTAATGCATTTTCAGTAAATAATTCTCTATTCTCATCACCGCTGTTAAAAGATCTTTCAATGTTATTTTTGTAAGTACCAACATTATTTTTGTCAGTACCAACATAAAGATAGGTGTTAAAATCTGAGATTATCTTAAGAGCAATTGCACACTGAGAATCTACAATATCCTCTTTTCTCTTTGTCTGAGATTCATTTTTTTCAAGGATATCTGCAACCTTATTTTCAATATTAGCAGCTCTGTAAGCTACCTTCATCTCATGAGTCAGATACTGTAGCAATGCACTAATCTTCTGCCTTAGAACATTCTTATCAGTTATGATCTGATTGTTCTCATCAAGGAAGAATGAACATTCTGCAATTTTTTTCTCTTGTGAATATTCACTTACACTTTTCTGGGCTTTCTCATCCCATGCATAAAGAATATTATCAACAATACTGTTAAAGGCTTTACCTGCAGCAATATCATCAAGTTTCTCATCACGCATTTTAGTAAGAGCTGCAGCAAAGCGATATGAATTCTTGTTTACACCGCCTGTAAAGTTTGTAAGATAATCATCTCTTGCCTCTTTTTCATCAATTTCAATAAATGATCTTAAATCTGCAAGAATACCAGCCTGATTATCACACTGAATAATATCCTTCACATTAGCAATTGCTATCTGTTTTAACTTATCTCTCTTCTTTGACGAATCAAGACTTGCAAACTTTGACAGCTCCTGTTCAATGCTCTGATACTCTTTTTGTATGGATAAATAGAAATTATCCTTACCCTGTGTAAAATCCTTGCCATAGGTATCATTTATAAACTGCACAAGATAGCTTACGCCACCATCAGATGGTTTTAAAACTTCATTTACTGTTGGAGTTTCTTCTGCTTTTGAGTTATCTAAAAACTCCTTAAATTTGTATACATGCTCCATGCAAGGATCTTTTACGATATCCTTAATATACTCATCAATAAATGGTTTTACACTTTCCTTGATGCCAGTCTCAACGATTCCGTTTTCACTGTTTGTTACATCATAGACAAGCTCAGTTCCTGAAAGATTTGGTCGTCTTGCAAAGAAGAACTGATCAAATGGTTTATCATCTGTCCAATGACGAACCCAGTCAGCCTTGAACTTTTGCATTGCCATTGTAATGGTGCCATTAATGTCAGATGCAGCTGCAACTGAGGCATCTCTTTTCATATTTCTTGTAAAGCAGTAGTCAAACTTTGTAAATACGCCTACAAGTGGATTGATTTTGCCTTTTCTGCTCTGTGGTGTTGCACCGACATTAACATCAATCCAGTTTGTAATATATGGGGTAAGCTCTGATACCTCGGCCTGTCCCTGTACTGTCTGACAGCATAAAAGAACATCAATTTCATGACGTTCACAGTAACGCTCGATAAGATATCCAACCTTACCACGAAGGAGGAACTGACAAGCAGAATACTCTTTTGAGTTTGTATTTGAAAAATCTGGTTTTCCACTTAATGTTCTCCAGACCTTTGTATCCATCTTCTCACGTGAACGGGCACCTGGAAAATCAAGAACATCACAAGATTTAACGCCTGAATTTTCAGCCTGAGGGAATGAAATCTCACAGGTAATAGCAGCTAATGCACAGTGACGCAGATTAACAACCTTAGCACCTTCATTATCAAGAGCAATATTCACATTGTCTGTATAGCTTTCATCTAGCAGTCTGTCTAATGCCTTAACATTTACTAAAGTACCGTTTGCCTTCTGGATAAGCTCTCCTTTTTCATTCTTTTCAACAATAGAATCGATATTTGCAAATACGATTGTTGCACCCTCTAGCTTATCAAAATCATCAATCAGTGCCTTATAAAGATTGTCAAAGGCTGGCATCTGATGCCATAAGGTTGAAAACAGTTTGACTCTGCCATCCTTATTGAGCTTTGAAATTATGTTTCTTGCATTTAAAAAGAAATAACCATCTGCATTAAACTGCTCTTCTTTAAGACAGCTTACATTTGAATGGGTATTTACATAATCAGCTAAAGAAACCACATCCTGCTTTGTAAAATATGTCTTTTCACCTTCTTTTAGCAGATATTTAGGATCTTCAAGTTCTGAAAATAGATTTTTTAGTGCATTTTGATCTTTGAAAAAAGCATCATGCTCTAAAAGATATGCTTTTCCATCCTCAGAGCCATAGTCAATATCAAGAAAATATGAGTTAACTAAGATCTTTAAAAGATCACACTCCTTGATTACCTTTAAAACAATTGGATAATCGGTTGGAGCCTTACACATTTTTGAGGTAAATCTTGTAACAAGACCTGTAGCTTCTCTGTCACCACCTACAGGATTTAAATGAGAGAAGAAACTTATCTTCTGTGAATTCCATGTAACCTCAAGGCCCTTACCGCCACCGTTTGATGCAAGAGCTGATACAAGATAGCTCTTACCTGCCTGAGAAGAGCCGAATACACCGATTGTTGTTGCTACAGGCAATACCTCATGAGCTGCCTTTGCGCTGTTAGCAAGACGTAAAAGCCTTGTTTTAAGTTTGTCAGCACCACTTAAGATCTTTTCATCTTCAATGTCTTTGTACCAATCAACAACATTTGCTAAGGTCACTGCTGCCTTATCAAGTGAATTTAAATCATATTTATATTTGCTGCTCATTTTAAATCCTTTTACTTTAGCAATAGACCTGAATTGTTCCAGTAGTCACCATCATATGAAACAGTCTTAAGCTTTATAGTTACATAGTCTTCTACATTTCCTGTAAAATCACTGTCAACAATTTCTGCTTCATCTATCTTTAACAGATTGAGTACAGGTTTATTTTTTTCATCAAGCTCCCTATAAACAAAGTCTATTGATCTGCCAACAGCAGAATCACTGTTGATTGGATTTTCATCAAGAGTGATTTTAAATTTGAATTGTCTTGCATGAGCATTTACTTCATTTGTGATACTTTCAAGCTCTTTTGTTTCATTTTCCTTTTTTGCAGTGTTTGATTCACCAAGAAAAGATGAAAGCTCACGGCTTAGCTGATATGCAATATCATTTTTCAAATCAGAGTATAAAGATGCAAGCTTGTCATCTAAAAGTGATTCGTTTGCTTTTACAAATTCATCATATGCTGCATCAAAGGCACCTTGTGCCTTTGACTGAGCATTTGTAAGCTTTGCCATAAAACCTGTCTGCTTTATCTGTGACTGAGCATTGCTACCTGCATTTTTAGCCATATTTATAAAGTCCATTGCAGTTTCATAAAATGGATTTGAAACATCTAAAGATGCCATTTGTATATTTGAACTGCCAGACATTGCATATTCTTTTGCCTGTGCATACTGTGATGATATTGCATCTATACTGTTTTTTGCACTTAGATATTTCTCATCAGCTTTTTCTCTTACAGACTTTATAAGTTTGTTTATAAAGTTATCCTTAAGGCTTTGATATCCTTGCTCATCAAAACTAATCTGTGAATATTCAGGGGCAAAAAGCTTTTTATTATCTGTAATTGACTTTAACTGTTTTACAGATGTTACAAGCTCGATGCTATAAAGAGGATTTGCAGTAAACAAAGGCTCAGCAAACTGTCTGTATCCTAAATTAACTGGAATTTTTATAGTAAACTGTCTGCTAAAAACTTCATCTTTAAGATTGATTAGTTTTATTAAATTAGCATCATCGCTTGTAAATTTCTTTATAACTTCATCTTTATCTTCATTATTAACAGTAGGATCTTTATTAGTTTCAGCATCTCCATATACAGCAATTTCAGCATTGGTTTTAAATCTGAATTTTACAGAATCCTTTTTAAGTTCTGATTTCTCATCTATTGTACCCATATATCTTGCAGCAGAAGGAGCCTGCATATACTTTGGATTGATTCTAAAGTTTATAAGATTATTGACATTGCTTGTCTTGATATAGCCAATAGCTGCACCTACAACAACAGATGTTTTAGGATCACCTATTTTTCCATCATTCAGTGAGAATGTTGGATACCATGATGAGCAGTCATATGAATGCATTGAGATAATTCTTTTTGCAGACAGATATGACTTGCTTTCAATAAGACGTCTTATGCCAGGAAGCTTTGATGCTCGTCCTGTTAATAAAAGAACATCACAGCGATATGCATTTACAATGGTATTTAAATAATCAAGTGTATTACTTAATGAATTACTTGAATTGTGGAAGAGTTTTCTGTTTATTCTGTAAATATCAAATTCAAGCTTTGTATCAAAGAAGTCATTTACACCAAGACCATTTTTTACATATTCTTTTACTGATGAATCTACCTCAAAACCGTTATCTGTCTTATCAAAAACAGCATCAAGCACAGGACAGACATCGGTATTCTTTAGAAAATCATTAATGCTTCCTTTTGTTACAATGCTTGTAATTTCAATAGGTGCCTTTGACAGCTGCTCAATTCTGCTTAAAATTCTATAGGCTATTCTTGTAAAGATCTGCTCTACACACTGAACTCTCTTCTGCTTTGAAAGAGCATTTCCAGCCTCTTTATCTGAACCTATGATATTTTTAAGTTCAAAGCTATCCTTTAGTTTTGGAATAATTTCATCGCAGATAATGTCATGTACAAGATCGTCACCTGCAACCTTATTACCATCCTTTAAAACCTCTCTTATCTGTACAACACCCTGCTGATTTGATACTTCACTAGAGCCAGACTCCTTATTGTCCATATCTTTATAAACTCTGTATGGAGCAGAATAATCTGTAATAACAAGATCGGTTGTACCACCACCTATATCGATTGTTGCAATTCTTGCTGTCTTGTAATCAGCTCTCTTTTCGGCAAATTTAAGAGGAGCATATTCATTGTATCTGCCATCTGCATCATCCCGTCTTATGTGAGATATGAAATCAAGTGAATTACCATTGAATACACGCTGAGTCTCATTGTGGAAATATACAAGCTGACCTGCCATGGTTTCACTAAAATCAAGCTTAACCTCAGGAGGCATTGGGAACATTTGATTTGCTTTAGTTATGAAAGCAAACTCTCTTGGAGGTGTTTTGTCAAAGCCTCTTGCTTTCCATACAATTCCTATAGCCTGATATACACATGATCTGAAAACCTCTTTTTCAAGATCAGACATGGCAGGAGGTGTGGTAAGCACAATTGATTTTAAGAATCTTGGGCTATCCTCTCTTTGTTTTCTGTGACGGTAGTGATAGCTGTTAATCTGCATCTGAGCTTGCAAAATAACCTCTACAAGCATAAGAGTCATCATTGATTTGCCTGTATATAAGGCTTTCATATGACTGTCATCAGAGTTATTTGAGGTATCGGCAAAAAGAGCATCACCTGATGAATTTAAATACTCTGATACAGGTGCATAAACAGCGGTCTTTTCAAATGTTTCAACATTATAGAGTTTTTCTTCATATGAATCAGGATCATCTGCTTTCTGGCAGTACATTGGGATCTGATAGTAGTTGCTGTTAAAGGACCACTCTTCAACATGATCAGGATCTTTGTGCTCTAACTGCCATAGATATCTTTTAGGTGAGATAAGACCTGTTCTGCCTTCATTACCCTTTGCATTAGCAGCAAGATTTACAGCCTCCTTGCCAACACGCACTAATGATGGCCAGACAAATGATTCTGACAGAGAGCTTACAGTTGAAGATGAACTGTTAAAATCAAAGACTGCTTTTTGAAACTGCACCTTACTGTCAAAGTTACCCTTATAAAGATTCTCAACAGCATTAAGATCTCTTATTTCAAGCTGTGGATTTGATTTTAAATCGCATGAATCTGAATCATCATCCTCAACAAGGAAGCCTAGTGATCTTGTATTACCAATATCAAGAATAAGACTTACAGGAGTTGGAGTATTTGTAGACTTTTCTGAAAATGGCATCAGCTTTATGTCATTTGGTCTTACAAAATGCTCTAAAAAGGCAATAAGATTTAAATAATGCTTTTCATAGAATCTTTTATCAAGCCAGTCTTTTTTTATGCGCTCTTTACCTTTCTTAAAGTATGTCTTATCAAAAAGCTTGTCATAGACACTCCTTGCCCATTCTTCAACAAAGGATGTACCGTCTGAGCTTCCAAGAAGCATTGCAGTAGCTTCAATTCCGCCTCTGAATGTAAAGACATCATTTATCTGCTGCTCTGATGGGACACATTTGAATGGATCATCGTGATCAATAACATTTGTATCAAAGGCAAATGTCACATGATATTCACCGCCAGTTTCTCTTTTCTTTACATCAGATTTGTTAATGATTCTTGCTCTTGCCCAGTTAACAGGAGTGTCATTTTTATTCTTGCTAAAATAAGGAATAGGGAACCATACACCATTGTACAGATGAAGTGAGTCAAGCATTGAAACACCAGTATCATCCCTATCTTCTTCAGTTCTATACTCAGAGCCAATATTTATTGCTGTTTCAAAATCATCAACTCTTAAACATTCATTGAGCTTATCCTCTCTGAATCTAGCATAGTGGTCAGCATATTTTGGATGCTTTACAAACTGGCCTTTTACAATATGTTTTGGATAAATATCTTTATCATCAGATTCAAAATCAATTAATCCGTCAAACTCAAAGTCAATAAACTGAATACCTGAATTTGCAACAAGTTTTATTGTTTTATTCTCTTCGTCTTTACTTGTTTTAATACTTTTAACTATATCTACAAAAACATCAGCCATATATCAGCTCCGAAATAGGCATAAAATATATACAAATACTGTACGATTGTAACTCAAATCACTTATAAATAATTATGTTATAAGAAAAAGTATTACAAATAAAAGTTAAATCTTATTAAAACGAGAGCTAGAATACGAAGATAGTAAAAAATGTTGTGAAATATAATGTTTGAACTGTTTTAGAAATTTAGGAAGTCCAGAAATGAAAAAAGCAACCTAACGTTGCTTCGTGGTGGATGCTATAGGACTCGAACCTATGACCCTCTGCTTGTAAGGCAGATGCTCTAACCAGACTGAGCTAAGCATCCAGGGATGGTGGGTCGTGAGGGGGTCGAACCCGCGACCAACGGATTAAGAGTCCGCTGCTCTACCAACTGAGCTAACGACCCATCCAGGATCTTCGATTTGACTACGTGGTGGGTCGTGAGGGGGTCGAACCCGCGACCAACGGATTAAGAGTCCGCTGCTCTACCAACTGAGCTAACGACCCAGCGTATCAAATCTTTTGCATGGTGGGTTGTGAGAGATTCGAACTCTCGACCAACGGATTAAAAGTCCGCTGCTCTACCGACTGAGCTAACGACCCAACCTTGCAATCGTTTTGTTGATTAACTCAACGCGGACTATTTTACTAAAATTTTGTTATGTTGCAAGCATTTTTTTAATTTTTTTTAATTTATTTTTACAAAGCCGATATATAAGCCTTTTAAAATTTTGGTTGCCTGAACATAATTTTTTGATTTTTACTTCAAGCTCTCAAGTTCTTTTTTAGCAAGGGTGCTTGAGCTTGATGTTGGATAAGTTTTTATTAAAACTTCAAAGAATCTTTTTGCTTTTGCCTTATCTCCAAGAGCCTTTGATGTTATTCCAAGTTTATATAGAGCATCAGCTCTCTTTGCAGTACCTTTGAATTTTGCTGTATTTAAAAAGCTGATCCTTGCATCCTGGTATTTATTCTGCTTGTACTGAATCTGACCTAACCAGT
>NZ_JBGVMC010000059.1:0-2113 GCF_045124615.1 Succinivibrio sp. | reverse complement strand
TTCAATCTGAGCCATGATCAAACTCTTCGAAAATAAAGATTTTGATTTTTTGTGTTCCTTCAGCTCTCGCTTTCAACACTTCGTTTTTTGTCCCTCTTCCGAGGGCCCACACAGATTGTCCGTACTGATTTTTAAAGATCTACATCAACGCCTTGTTAATGTTCGTTATCGTTTGTGACAACGGAAATGCATTATAGACTTTTTTTGAAAGCTGTCAAACTTTTTTTTAATTTTTTTTTGAATTCTTATTAAATATACCGTCTCTATGTTTTTTTTATGCTTGTAAATACTAGTACAAAAGTAATTTCAATGAGTCTTATTTGGATCAGATTCAACTAGAATTGAATCATTATTATCTACTCATATTAAAATTCAATAAAAGTGTGATTATAGTACACATATTTATATATAATTATGTGATAATTTAGTAAAATACTAGCATAATTATGTGATTACAGATATATATCCTTTTGAATTATAAATAAATTTATTAGGTCTTGTATTATCTATATTTTTTACTGTTAATATCATACTAAAATAAGATAATGCTTTATTATTTTGGAATTTTCAGCATATAAATTTCAATTTAAGAGTAATAGTCTTTTTACTGTTTATAAAACTATTTTTATTATGCAAAGATTTGCTTTAACAAAACTATTAGCATGGAAAGAATCTCCATACAGAAAACCACTGATCCTAAAAGGTATTCGCCAGGTTGGAAAAACATGGCTATTAAAGGAATTCGGAAAGCTTTATTATGAAAATACAGCTTATTTTAATTTTGATGAGAATGAAGACTTAAAACAGTTTTTTGAAACTACTAAAGATGTTCATAGAATCATGCAAAACTTAATGCTTGCAAGTGGCACTAAAATTTTGCCTAATAAAACACTTATCATTTTTGATGAAATTCAGGACAGTCCAAAAGTGATTAACTCATTAAAGTACTTTTGTGAGAATGCACCTGAATACCATATTGCATGTGCAGGTTCGCTCTTAGGTGTCACTTTAGCAAAACCTGCATCCTTTCCTGTAGGCAAAGTTAACTTTTTGCAAATTCATCCTATGACCTTCACAGAGTTTTTACTAGCATCAAAAGATGATAACTTAATTGAATACTTACAATCAATAAAAAATATTGAACCTATTCCTGATGTCTTTTTCAACAGGCTGTATGAAAAACTAAAGATGTACTACGTTACAGGAGGAATGCCTGAGCCTGTAAAAAGGTGGTGTGAAAATAATGATGTTGATGCTATGCAGGATTGTATTTCGTCAATTTTAACAGCATATCAAAGAGATTTTGCAAAACATCCTAATATCAATGAATATCCTAAAATATCGATTATATTCAGATCGATACCATCTCAACTTGCAAGAGAGAACAAGAAATTTCTTTACAAAGTCGTAAAAACAGGAGCTAGAGCCAGAGAATATGAAGATGCGCTTCAATGGCTAATTGATGGCGGAATTGTGCATAAAGTATACAGATGTAGTACTCCATCATTACCTCTGAGTGCATATGATGATCTATCTTCATTCAAGATATATCTTGCTGATGTTGGACTTTTAAGATCTCTTTGTCAGCTGTCTGTAACTGCTTTTGGTGAGAAAAACAGATTATTCACTGAATTTAAAGGAGCTCTAACAGAGAACTTTGTACTGCAAAGCTTGATAGCTCAAAGTGATATTATGCCTCGCTACTGGTCACAGACTAATCCATCTTATGAAGTTGATTTTCTTATTCAAAAGGATAATGATATTTATCCTGTTGAAGTTAAAGCTGAAAATAATGTTCACTCAACAAGCTTGAAAAAATATAAGGAGCTTTTTTCCGAATCAGTAAAGTTACGAGTAAGATTCTCTTTGGAAAATTTGAAACTTGATGGAGATGTTTTAAACATTCCACTTTTCTTGATTGATTATACTGATGATCTGATTAAGATAGCTTTAAAATCCAAAGATAACAACGATTAAATCCACTAAAAAAAGAAAAGATGAGCATGAGAAAGATCTGTTCTCTATCTCAATATGTATGATTTAATAATGAATGATTTAATGTCTGATAAAAATAAATCGAGAAGCATATAACAAGAACAGATCTATTATTTTT
>NZ_JBGVMC010000058.1:0-2002 GCF_045124615.1 Succinivibrio sp. | reverse complement strand
GTGCAATACTGACACCTCATCAAACGAGGTATTCGGTACATTAAAATCCTATGCATTTAAATCAGATGAGTTAAAGGAAAAATTAAAGACTCTGCAGCTTAGCTCAGAACAGTTAGCAAAAATTAATGATCCAAACAATATCTACGGTCTTGGAAGTTTTGAAAATAAGGCTCCTATCGCAGGTATGCTGATTTTGCTAAAATACTTTACAGAAAGACTATGGGAGCTTCCTGTAAACCTTCTGTTTATCTGCAACAGTGAGTCATTAAACGGTCATGAGGGTATAAGAACATGTCTTCCTTATATCCATGAACTTATAAATGAGCAGAAAATTGAACTTAGTTTGGCTCTTACATTCAAGCCAGAATCAATGTTCAATAATTCAAAGGCACTGTCTGTTTATACAGCTAATATGGGTAAGGTTGAAGCAGGTTTCTATATCTTTGGCGAAGGTACAGACTCAGAGCAGCCATTTAAAGGATTCTCACCTACTCTTGTAGCATCAAAAATCATTGAGGAAATTGAGCTTAATCCAGAGATTACAGCTTCACTGTCAAGCAGAGCCATTGCACCTACATTCAACTATCTGCATACCTACAACAACCGCTCACCTAATACACCTGATGCAGTACATTTAAGTTTCAATTTTCCATTTATTAACTTAAACCTGCTTGATCTTGTTGAGAATTTAAAACAGGTTGCAGCAAAAGCAATTGAAAAAACAGCACTCTATACAGAAAACAGAGAAAGACTATTCTGTATCAGCAACGATCTGAAGATAATCGACGATGCAAGAGAAGCTGAGGTTTTATCATTTAACGATCTATTCTACAGAGCATCATTACATTACAAGGGAAATCTAAAATCTGCTATTGAAGGTCTGATTCAAAAATGTGCTAATGAGGATCTGTCTAATCATGACATCATTAAAACAATTATCGAGCGACTCAATGAGCTTGCAAGACTTCCAAGACCGTCAATTGTAGTTTTCTTTGGTAATGACTTTATTCCACAGCAGCAGTTAAGACGCTCTAATGCCATTGACAGAGAGCTTTACATTAGAATCAATCATGCAGTTGAAGAATTTAATAAAACAAGAGACATGCAGATTAATATTGAAAACGAATGTCCTGCAAATGACAACTGCTTTATAAGGCCTGTAGGAATTGATGTAGCATTAAAGGTATTAAAAGATGAATGCCCTATGCCTATTTCAACATTCTACAATCTGTCAGCGCCTGGCATAACCTTCACATATAAAGGAGGCGATCTGTACCGTGCTCTTGAGCATGTGGACAAGCGTTTCTTTGGAGATATGCTCTGCTTTATTCACAATCTTATGATTCAGATTGGTCCTGACGATGCACAGACCTATCTTGATAAGACAAAGGATGAGGCTTTATCTGCACTTAAGGTTCAGAATACTGATAATAAAACAATGACTTCTGATAAGCAAAAAGATGAGAATAAGCAAGAATCATCAAAGAATGTAAATACAAAAGAACAAAAAGCTACAGAAGAAAAAGCAGATACTTTTACAAAATCAAAAAAAGATGAGCCTAAAAAGGAAAATCCAAAAACGGATGATCCTGTAAGGATCTAGAAACATAAGGTCTCAGTATTGAGACCTTAATTTTTTTAGATTGCAAAGGATAAGAGTACCTCACAGTCAAGCTTTGAAAGCTTTTCAAAGGTACCAATAGAGTTAATCTCAGGGAATCCGGCCTTAAACAGGATCCTGTCAATATCAGATGCATCAGCGCCTATTTGAGACCATTTAACAGGAAGTAAAAGATCTGAAAAGAACTTTTTCACTCTCTGAATAGTCAGCATTGCAACTTCATTATCATCAAGATCTGAAGGTAAATCAAAAACTCCTCTGCCAAAAGTTGCAAGTTTGTATGCATTCTTTGTTTTCATGAAGGTAAACCATGAAGGAATAACTAAAGAGACTGCATGCTCAAGAGGAATTGAAAATACGCTCACTACAGCATTAGACAGA
>NZ_JBGVMC010000057.1:0-6865 GCF_045124615.1 Succinivibrio sp. | reverse complement strand
TTCAATCTGAGCCATGATCAAACTCTTCGAAAATAAAGATTTTGATTTTTTGTGTTCCTTCAGCTCTCGCTTTCAACACTTCGTTTTTTGTCCCTCTTCCGAGGGCCCACACAGATTGTCCGTACTGATTTTTAAAGATCTGCATTAACGCTTGGTTAATGTTCGTTATCGTTTGTGACAACGGAAATGCATTATAGACTTTTTTTGACTTCTGTCAAACTTTTTTTTTAATTTTTTTTACTCTATTTTTACATTTCGCTTTCTTATGCGATTCTCTGCAGTAATTTCTTTTTTTTTACAGAGAGCAATTTTAAATATAGTTCAGTTTTTCTGTTTGTCAAATTTTTATGCAAATTTTTGTATCAAATCATTAGAGACAATCCGCTTTCTCTCTTTACTCTTTTTACAATGCTTGATAAAAACAGTTTTTCATCACCAATAATATATACTCTAGGATCGGCTCCTAATGATGCTTTTGCTCTTGTTATTCCTGTATATATAAGCTCTTTTGTCATTATTGGATTATCAATTGGTGGTAATACCATACATACATGTTGATATTCACAACCTTGAGACTTATGAATAGTCATTGCAAAGCCTGCATCATATTTTTTAAGTCTTTCAGGAGAAATTACTCTGGGTTCGTTTTTATCTATTGCAGGGAAAAACACCTTAACAGATCCTTTCTGCATTGATTCTTTTGAATCATATGCAACAAATCCGACCTCACCATTATCAACGCCTAACAGTTTGTCATTTTCAGTAATTAGGATCACTGAACCAACGGCAAACTCGCCTTCTTGATTTTTAAGTGGGATTTCTGCTCTGAATTTTGTTTTTTTACTCTGAATCCTCTTTTGAAGAAGTTTTGCTATTTCAGAATTGATTACCTTAGTACCAAGACATCCTTCATTCAGAGCACATAAAACTCTGTATTTATCCAGAGCATTAAATATCTTTTTAGATAATTCTGGATTATTTTTATCAACGATATAATTACATTGTTCTAAAAGATTTATGTATGCCCCGTCTTTTGAGTATTTATCAACAATCTCACGAGCAATAGAAGTTGCAAATTTTAACTGATACTTTCTTGATTTATCAGCTATATTACAGAAACTTACTTCTTTATCAGATCGGAACAGATCTTCTATTGACGTTGCTTTTGCAATATTCTCATCAGTCTTTTTACAATACTCATCACCAATTTTATTCGATGCGTTAATGTTGTTTGCAACAATACCTAAAACACTGTTCGAATCAAATCTTCTACTCTTTAAAAGTAATGAAACATTATCACTGATGGCAGACTGGTTATTATATTTTCTACACAGATCTTCATGAGAGTATGATGTAATCTTAGATATAACAGAAAGTTTTTGTTCGCTAATTGTCTTATCTTTATAAAGTTGAGAACAGATATCAGCAAGAACAGATCCTGGTTGCACAGAATTAAGCTGATCTTTATCGCCAAGCATAATAACCTTTGTCTTTTCAGGCAAAGCTTTTATTATCTTTGAGAATAAAGATAGTGAAATCATTGATACTTCATCAATAACAATAATGTCACAGTCTAATTTATTAGACTCATTGTATTTTGGAATCTCTTTGTGGGGGTAAATTCCTAAAACTCTGTGAATTGTAGTAGCACTTGTAGGAATACTCTTCTTAAGCTCTTCTTCAGAAAGCTCTTTATTTAATTCACACAACCTTCTGATAGCATCACCAATATTCGGTGTTAATAAACCAGAGCTAATACTTTCCACCATTCTTGAGGATGCTTTTCCTGTAGGTGCACATAAGGTAATTTTTAGAGGATCTCTTTTGTTTGCAGCAAGAAGTAACAACAAAAGCTTGATTACTGTTGTTGTTTTTCCTGTGCCAGGTCCACCACAGATAACAGAAAATTGGTTTATAGCACTCTGAGCTGCAGCTATTTTCTGATATTCAATTTCATCTTCACTATCAAATAGAACATTTAAAGCCTTTTTATAGAACTCAAGCTCAGTGTCATCTAAAGAATTCATTCTGTTGTTTTGAGTTTTGATATAGTCGCATACAGTATTTTCATAATGAAAATAACTTCTTAAATAAAGTCTGTAATTTACTTTATCTTCTGTGTACACGCATAAAGGACTTACAGCGTTCAGATCAGGTGAAATCAGTCTGCTTTCTGCACTCAGCATCTGAATATAATTTGGAATAATCTTCTGTTCTATAAACGCACAAACGCTTTCTTTATATGAGTCAATATCATTATTGAATACTGCAAGATCATCTTCATCTAACCTTGATGTAAACAGATTTAACTGTGTAATTTCATCACAAAATAAAGAAGTTAGTTTATCTTTAGTCAGTAAAATACAGACATTGCCTTCAGACAGTTTCTCTATAAGTGCCATCAGAAAAACAAGGAGTATTTTTTTCTGTATTAATGAAAATTCATTTCCATTTATAAATACAGTATCCTTTAAGTACAGTTTGTAAGCTATTAAAGCTATTGGCTTTATAAAATCAAATTCCTTTATTGCTTCATTGAATTCATCTATGGAAACTGAATTATCAAAACAGGAGAAAAAGCTTTTCACAGACTCCATTCTTCTAATCATTGACTGCATTATTCTTCTCCCTTAAAAAGCTTATCTAATTTCATCACTGTTTCGTATGGAACTTTAATGTTAAGAACACCATAACTGATATTTTCATCAGTTGTAATTGAAGACAATCCTCTTACATACAAATACATTGCTCCACCGACTAAAGAATCATAGGCATTTTCAGATCCGTCATAACTTGCATCTGAATTTAATAGGAATCTATGTACAGCCAGAGAGTAAATAAGAGTTTGTACATCATATCTTGATTCAAAATATCTATTTAACAGTTCTTTTTGTGAATAAGACTGATAGGTACTTCCAAGATGATTTGATTTGTAATCGATAAGATAATATTTACCACATTCATTTTTAGTAAATCTTGCAAGAAGATCGATGCTTCCTTTCATATATCCATCAAAATCAGATTTTGATAAATCGTCAAGATCAATATTCCCAAGCTGCTCTTTTGCAAAAGAAGAGCATATTTCATTGAATTTATTCATGGAAAACTGCTCGCAAGGCATAAAGAATTCAAGTTCGCAAGCACAGTCCTGTGAAGTCAAATCTGAAAGAGATATGTCCTGCTCAATGATTGGAGCATGAATAATCTCATATAACCAATTTGCCATTGATATGACACCGTCTTCTTCTAAAGAAGATCTGTCCATTAAATTGAAGAGATCATACTTTTTGTTGTCATATACGAACTGAAGAATACTATCTTTTGAATCCTTATCTACACTATCATCTGACACAAGCAGTTCTAATAGTTTATGTAGCAAATCACCTGCTTTAGATCCTTTTGTAAAAGAGAATCTGAATTCTCTTCCATTCATAGGTGAAACGTATTCTGTATTAGCAAGCTGGTTTTCACTACCTTCATCTTCTAAGCTAGCTTCATCGACAACCTTTAGCTTTGCTCCGTGAGCTCCACTTGTAAGACCTGAGTAAGAGGTAATTGTAAAAGATGAATGCACAGAACCTGGTTCTATTTCATTGACTTTTGTTTCCTTATTCGCACTGGCATCAGACCACATTTTCTTTCCTTCAAAAAATGTGTAAGGATCACCTGAAGCAAAAGCGTCACTTGAATAATCAAGTGTAGAATCTTTATCTTTTCCTGGTAGTTTTAATTCCCTGAAATATTCAGATTTATACAGATCCTGTTTAGATTCACCACTGTTTTCCATTACAGCTCTTAAAGCAGCTTTTCCTTTAATAGTAATCTGCTTTGCAGAATAAATGAAGTTTGCTGACTGAGCTCGAGTCAAAGCAACATACAAAAGACGAACCTTTTCCTGATTTTCACTCTGAAGATAAAGATCCTTTGCTGTTTTACTATCAGAAATCAGAATATTTTCAGATAAAGATAATGTTTTTTTCTGTGTATTATCATCGTAATAACAGAGTGGACCTTTTTTGTTAGTATTATCTTTTGTGATATACAAGAATGGTAAAAATACTAAAGGATACTGCAGACCTTTAGATTTATGAATAGTATAGATTTTTACAAGATCCTGTTCTGACTCTAATCGTTTCTTCTTCTCATCCTTAGATAAATCACTGTCTTTATCATTGTATATCTGCTCTGTAAGCCATAGCATCTGTGCGTTAGCACCTACAACAGATGAGCTAACATTCTGAATTAGTTCAGCTATCTGAAAATAATTGCTTAAAACTCGTTCTCCATCTGATTTTTTCATAATCAGACTAATAAGTTCATGCGCACTTATATAATGACTAAAAGCTGATAAGAAACCTGTTTTACACCAGCATTCATAACAATCTCTTAGTAAAGAAATTTCTTCATCAAATTGTTCTGAATCTGTTGCCTTAAGATATTCTTCATAACTTTTACAGAGTAGTCCTGAACCTAAAAGTTTGTTTACTTTAGAAGCATTTGAACTGTCAGTCATAGCTTCCATGAAATACAGTATATTCTGAGCCTCTTCAGAAATAACAGGATCCGTATCCTTTGAGAAATAGTTATTTTTTACCTTTTTATTCAATACTGATGACTGATCCGAAAAATATACTGATTTAATCCCAAGAGCATTTAACGCTTTTTGAACCGCATCATTCTCTTCACCACAAGAAACAAGTATTGCTATATCTGATGGCTTTACTTTTCTATATTCCTTTTTTTCATAAATATAGCCAGTACACAAACATCTTTTAACATCGTATGCAACGGCTTTAGCGATGGATGCTTGAAATTTTTCTTTTCCAGAAAAAGATTCATTAAATTCAATAAAATAATTTGACTGAGATTCTTTTTCCTCGGCATGTATTGGGCGCTCATCTTCAAAATAAAAATTTTTTGTTCCATTTAAACCATGTTCATTTGGACACAAAACACTAGAAAATTCAATTCCACTTTTATTTATTTCAGATGTTTTATCAAAATCAAATGGATTGTATATTATTTCGTGGTTTTCATTCTCAATATTACTAAATATGCAGTTTACGCCTTCAATAACGTTACGTGATGAACGGTAATTCTTATTTAATGTATATACTGCAGATTTTCCGTTTGGAAGAATATTCTTTTGGATAATCTGTTTTGCTTTGTTATATGAATGGATATCAGATCCTCTAAAGGCATATATTGACTGTTTAGGATCACCAATCAAATAACATACACTGCCGGATTCTTTTGCTGAATCTGATAGATATAGTTTGTTGAATATCTCAAACTGAACAGGATCGGTATCCTGAAACTCATCTATCATTGCAACTTTATAACGGGAACGTATCTGTTGAGCTAAAAGCTCTGAACGTTTTGCATCGCATGTTAAGGCATTTGCTAGCTGTATAAGAAGTTCATCGTTACTGATAACATTGTCTGATAAACAATATGACTTTATCTTTTTAAAATACATTATCGTTATCAGAACTGACAGTTCTCCTGTAACAGATTCTGTTAATTTATCTAATTTCTTTATTATTTCAACGAGACTGTTTATAGAGTTTAGTATATCTTCTCGAAAAACAACTGCCGCACATGATTTAGCATTAAAATATTTATTTTCTTCAGGTAACTTATTTATTAGCTCTTTTGCAAAGTCTTTTATATCATAGCCTTTAAGAGCTTGCTCTAATAACTCAAACATCGCAACAGTACTTTTATTAGGTTTGAGTTTTTCTTTATTCTCAGCAAAAAAATTTCTATCTACTAAAAATAATTTTATGCTTTCTTCATTTTCAAGAACACTTCTATACTCATCTAAAAGACAATCAACTAAAATCTTTGCTTCTAGGAATACAGAATCTTTTTTCTTTTCGTACCAGGACAGTATCTGAGCAATTTTACTCTTCGGATCTTTTGTATTTACACCTATTTTTTCATTGTAACTTATCAATGACTTTTGATTTATCTCATAACCAAAATAGCCATCTTTGTCATCAATTTCCTTAACACTGTTAACTGGTATGCTGTACTCTTTTACTATGTCAGCTACAGATTTTTCTCTTAGAGTTTCTAACAATAGCTTTGAAAAAGCATAGTGCTCGCTGTCTTCCTTTTCAGAGTAAAACAGTTCTCTTTGTAAAGAATTTATAGATCTATCATGGTACAGATCGGTATCCTGAAGCAGATTAACATTAAAAGCTCTTCCAGATTCAAAAGCATATATCTGATTCAATGCTTTATTACAAAATGAATGAATGGTGCAAATAGCAGCTTCATCAATAGTATGTTCCGCTCTTTTAAGAAGTCTTATATATGCAGATACGCGATTTTTATCAGCCCCATCCTTTAAATAACTTTTTGACAGAATTCTTAAAGCATCCTCGTTAATATCCTCAATTTTCAGAATATCTTTATGAATTTTTTCAAAACAGAGTCTAACAGAATGTATTTTTTCAAGAATTCGTGCTCGTAAATCTGCAGCAGCTGCATTTGTAAAAGTTACAACGAGAATATTTTCAATATCAATTGGTTCTCCACCGTTTATAACTTTCGCTTCTTTTTTAACTGAAGTTTCATTCAAAGAACCTAATAACAATCTGACTACAAGGTAACTTATGGTATAGGTTTTACCTGTACCTGCAGACGCTTCAATCAGTGAAGAATAGTTCAGATTGAATGTATTAACATCTAAAGTAGGAATATTCTTCTTAGAGCTCATAGTATCCTTCACCATATTACAGTTCTTCTTTTACTATTCTCATTGATTTATACATTTCAAGTATGGAATCAGCAAATTCAAATACAATCTCTTTTTGTTTTTCACAAAGATTCTGCAATGATTGATAATCCTTAAACA
>NZ_JBGVMC010000056.1:0-4825 GCF_045124615.1 Succinivibrio sp. | reverse complement strand
ATAAATAATGAAACAGATAATGCTCCAAAGATTGATCTGGATAAATTAGAGGTTGAGGTAAACTATGACACAATTTCAAAACGTTATGAAGAGTTTGTAATCAGCAATTCTTACGATGCATTTAATCTGTTTTCAAATCTTATCCCTGTACAGCTTAGCTATTATGTAAAAAAAGCACGTGTAATTGATTCAGATATTTTTACAATTCCTATCTGCCGTGAAGGTGATCATAACTTTTTTGAACCAAGCACTCTAAAGCTTACCCAGACACCTCTTGAATATATTACCAAGACACTGAATCTTGATAAAAAAGAAGTTCTAGACTCTCTTGGTGAATCTGTAAGGAACTATAATTCTTTTTTCACTAGTCTTTTAAATCACGATAGTTCATCAATGCTTAAGGTCGTTGAAAACTATACTCTAAATGCAAGTAAGATAAATCAAAGAGAATTTTTTAAAATCTCTGATGAGAATAAAGCTAAGTATGAATGTATGCTTATGACAATATCAGGAGCATCTTTAAAGTGCATCAGACAAGCAACAGGTCTTCATCATTCAACAGTTGAAAAGATGTTTAAGGAATTTACCGGCCTTAATGATACACAGGTAAAGTCATACAATGCACAGTTTAAGAAAACCAGTAAAAGAGTTGTAATAAAAAAACTGATGAGCCATGTTAGAAACAGCAAGCAGATCATGCTTATGGTTGCTTTTTACAATATGTGTGCCCGCCTAATTTTAAAGAAAAGCAACATCAATGATATTCTGTCAAACTATGCAATGCCACAAAAGGTCTCAAACATCCTGGCAGTTGGTGCATACAGTACAGTTATTCTATTAAATGAATTTTTAAATCATTTTTTCAATGTTGAAACTTCAGTTACAAGAATCATAGAAAAACAGGAGCCGACTTTTGATGAGTTCATGGCTGTATTAGATAAGATTAATACAAATGAAGCTGAGGTGATCCGCTGTCCAAAGTGTAATACACCTTATATCTTTATGAAGAATCTTATTACTGAAGGTGATCTGGTTTATGAATTTAGAGATCCTCAACCATGCCCTGCATGCGGTTATTCATCAGAGCTAGTTGAGGATAAATACGACAATTCATCAAAAGACAGTCGTTTATGTTTCAGAACCACTACTCTAAAAAAGAGTTCTAAACTAACCACCTAAAAGACTGGCTACAATATTTGGTCTGGCATTTGCCTGCATAAGCATTTGAGATGTTGCATTCTGTCTTGTGTTGTAAGCTGCAAGATTGGATGTTTCAAGAGCATAATCAGCATCAATCATTCTTGAGCGGGCATCTGATTCTTGTTCAATAATATTTTCCTGATTTGAAATAGATGATGCAATTCTATTCTGAACAGCACCTAACTCTGCTCTTTTAGTATCAATAAACTCGATATAATTATCAATCGAAGCTAAAACTTTCTGAGCACTATCAGAGCTTGAAATATCAAATGATTTAGATGCAGCATCATAGCCGTCGCCATCAGATACACCACCTAGTGCATTTACCATATCTTCCATTGTAAATGATGTAGATAAATCAATATCTAAGGTAGTATTTGCGTTAGCTCCCACCTGTACTGAGAGCTTACCGTCATTAGAAATGATTCCGTTACCGGATCCTCTTAAGATCTGCGCTCCACCATAGGTTGTCTTACATGCAACTCTTGTAAGTTCAGAGCACAGTTCACTAACCTCTTTTTGCATTGTTGCTCTGTCTTCATCACTTACAGTTCCTGTAGAACTTTGAATTGCAAGCTGCCTTATTCTCTGCAAAATTGAGAAATTCTCTGCAAGTGCACCTTCTGCAATCTGCGCTACAGCCTCACCTTCAGATGCATTTCTGTTTCCTCTATCAAGACAGTTAATCTGAGCTGTAAAACGATTTGAAATCTGAAGATTAGAAGGATCGTCCTTTGCAGTATTTACTCTTTTTCCAGATGCTAATCTTTGAGTTGTAGTATCACCTAGCATTGTTGACTGACGCAGGTTTCTTTGCGCTGTCATAGAGGTGATATTAGTTGCACAAGTGATTCCCATAATTTTTCTCTCTTTAAATTGTTAATTATGGGAAAAGATAAGCAAATAGTGTGCCTAAGTTTACTATATATATATTTCTACTTATAAATCAGTCACTTATATTATTTTTCAAAAATCAGTTTTCGGCAATTTTCTGCCATTTAAGTAGTCTTTTTATCACTTCAGCACAAAAAGACAGATATTCGCGAGAAACTTTTGACGATCTGTCATAGAGTAAGACAGGACAGGCAGCAGAGCTTGCCTCTGATACTTTTGGATTGTAACTAATTAGAGTTTTGAAAATAAGATCAGTAAATGAATGCTCAAGCTCAGCTGAGATTACATCACACATCTTATGAAGAGGTTCATACATAGTCCTTAAAAGACCAAGTAATACAGCTCTGCTCTTTCCACTACTTTTTAAATTCTCATAGAATTTCATTAATGATGCCATTGAATCAACTGATAAAACATCTAAAGATACTGTTGAGATAATAAAATCAGAAGCGCATATGGCAGCTTTTGTAAGAAGATTTAGTGATGCAGGTGTATCTACAATGATGATGTCGTAATTGTCTTTTAAAGGTTTTAAAAGATTATCTAAACAAAGATGGGCATTTGGATCATCATTTAGAGCAGGAGGAACAGCTACAAGCTCATCTGATGAAAGTATTACATCAAATCCGCCTTTTAAATATGGAACAATACAATTTTCAATATTTACATTATCAAGAATTGCTGTTGCAAGATTACACTCAATATCAGTCTGCATAAAACCTAAAGCACAGCTTGCTGAGCCTTGAGGATCAAAATCTACAAGCAATACCTTCTTATTAACAGCTCTCATTGCACAGGCAAGATTAATTGCTGTTGATGTTTTTGCAGTTCCGCCTTTTGGATTGCATATTGTAATAATCTGTCCCATCATCTCCTCCTTAATAGATTTTATTTGTATAAAACATTATTGACAACAGATGATTTTAAATTTTGATAAATAAATCCTTTATAGTATTAAAATATTCTTATTAACTGACTAAAGGACACAAATATGAAACCACATAAATTATCAATTGTAGGTGTAGGACATGTAGGATCAGCTGTACTTGAAAAAGCTGTTGCTCTTGGATTATTTTCAACTATCTCTCTTGTCGATATTAAAGAGAATGTTGCATTTGGCGAAGCTTTGGATATATCACATTCAATGAGCTCATCACTTAATGCAAATACTATTGTATATTCAGGCGGTTTTGAATCTGTAAAAGATGCAGATATAATCATTATTGCCGCAGGTCCTAGTATTAAGCCTGGTTGCTCTGACAGACTGACACTTGCAAAGGAGAATACTGCAGTCATAACCGATGTTATGACAAACATCGTTAAATACAATACAAGTGCTGTTATTATCATGATTAGCAATCCACTTGATGTAACAACATATTTGGCAGCAACAAAATTCAACTTGAAAAAAGGTCAGGTTTTTGGAACAGGTACAACACTTGAAACATTAAGATTCAAATATATTATTTCAAATCTTTTAAATGTTGCACCGCATGATGTATACGGATATGTTTTAGGTGAGCATGGAAATTCATCTTTTCCTGCATTCTCAACTCTGAAGGTTGCAGGTCTTGACTATGATGACATTCAGGACTTCTTCAATATAGAAATCAACAAAAAAGAGATACAGGAAAATGTAATCAAAACAGCCTATGAAGTGAATAATGCAAAAGGTTGGACTAATACCGGTATTGCAGCAGGCGCTATAAGAATTGCAAAGGCAATACTATTAGATGAAAAGGCTGTTTTACCTGTATCTATGCCACTTGATGGTGAATATGGATTAAGCGGTGTGTCTTTATCACTTCCATGTCTTATAGGAAAGGATGGTGTTGAAAAAAGATTTACACCAAAGCTTTTTGATAATGAAACTGCTCTTTTAAAGAATAGTGCTTTGTGTATAAGATCTGTTATTGAAAATGTTGGACTTTAATTTGACAGACTTTCAAGCTAAAAATTAGGCTCGCATTTGCGAGCCTAATTTTTATTTTAATCATTGTTTGAGCTATCGTCATGACTTCCTGAATTTAACTTCATGGAGTTCCAGATACGGTTTGTAATCTTTGTTAACTTTGAAGTTGTAGGAGTCAGGAAATACATAGTCTTAATCTTTTCTTCTGAAAGATTTAATGAATCATTATCCTTTAAATCCTGATCAAGACCTGCAATAGCTGCATTTACAGGCATAATGTAACGGATCTCATTTGCAACTTTAGTTGCATTTACAGGATCCTGTAAATAGTTAAACCACTGATGTGCTGCATCATAGTGATCGCAGTTAGCTGCGATAGTCCAGCAGTCAAACCAGAAAGCTGAACCTTCCTTTGGGATCACATAATCAACATTAACACCGTTTGCCTTACCTCTTTGTGTAGACTGTAAAACGTCACCTGAATAGCCAATAGCAACACAGATTTCACCAGATGCCAAATCATTGATGTAACGTGATGAGTGGAAATATGAAACATTAGATGCAAGTTTTGTTAATACATCTAAAGCCTGATCGTAATCTTTAGCCTTCTCTGATTTAGGATCTTTACCTAAAACGTGCATGATTGTTGAAATCACCTCAATTGGTGAATCAAGAACAGCAATTCCGCACTGCTTTAATTTCTTTGAATTTTCAGGATCTAAAAGGAAATCCCAAGATGTAATCTTATAATCCTTACCGAAAATCTTGGCAATTTTATCTTTGTTATAACCGATACCAACTGAAATTTCTGTATATGGA
>NZ_JBGVMC010000055.1:0-3857 GCF_045124615.1 Succinivibrio sp. | reverse complement strand
TGAAACAATCGTAAATTCATTGAACGTCTGGTTAAATTCACTTGTAGCAAGACAGCAGTTGTTAGGCGCACGTGTGCTATTCCGTGAGGAAGATAATCCTACAACTGAGTTAATGGATGGTATCTATCATTTCAAGGTATTCATGACTCCACCTTCACCTGCTGAAGATCTTGAATTCAATCTTGAGATTGATACCGGCTACTATGACAACTTGTTTGGTTAAGATTTTTTAAGTCCGTCTTTTTAGACGGATTTATTGTTTAAGAGGATTACAAAAATGGCAGAAAATGCTTTAACTCCAGATAAGACAGTTAATTACCGTGTTTACAAAGATGGTAACCATCAGCTAGGTATTGCAACTGTTGATCTTCCTGATTTGTCTTATATGACTGATACCATTAGCGGTGCAGGTATTGCAGGCGAAATCGATACTGCTGTTATTGGTCATCTACAGTCAATGTCATTAACAATCAATTGGAGAGCTGTAACTCCACAGGCTTTAAATCTCTTATCTACAGAGGGTACAGATTTAATCTTTAGAGGTTCTCAGCAGTACCTTGATAATGCTACTAATAAGCTTGTAGCAAAAGGTGTAAAGGTTACTGTTAAGACCTTACCAAAGACTGTAGGTTTAGGCTCATTAGAGGTTGGTGCATCAGCAGGTACAACTTCTGAGCTTGAAGTATCTTATTTAAAGATTGAAATTGATGACAAAGAAACCATTGAGGTTGATAAGCTTAATTTCATCTGTAAGATTGATGGTACTGACTTACTTTCAGATGTTAGAAATCAATTAGGAATGTAGGAGATTCTTTAATGTTTGTTACATTTGCTAAAGCTGTTAAGTTTGAAGGAAAAGAATACAAAGATGTAGAGCTGAAGCTTGAAGATTTATCAGGTGCTGACCTTAAGCAGTTGATTAGCGATTATGCTCGCATGAAGAAGATCGTTAATCCAGTGATGAGAACGGTGACTGTGATCTGTTGGGACGATAGCTTTGATCTGTTTGTTGCTTCAAAGCGTTCAGAACAGCCAATTGAATTCTTTGAGAAGTTACCAGTATCTGAATATATGCAGGTAATTGGTGCAGTGCAGGCTTTTTTCAACAGCTCGGCATTGGAAGCTCAAGCGATCTAAATGACTTTCTGAAACAGTACCGCAAAGGGGTGATGTCGTTGTCCACCTCTTTGCAGTCTCCTTTTTTTGATTTATTCAACGCGCCAATGTCGGATGTTCAGGAACTTGCAGAAGATTATCTTGAACAGCAAAAGAGCATTTCACAACAACAAAAACAGCAGAAATATCCAAGGGCAAGAAGATGAGCAATAACAGATTATTAGATTTTGCACTTACTTTTGCTGCTAAAATCGATCCTTCTCTTACACGTGCATTTAAAGCTACAACCGCTAGTCTTGACAATCTTAATAAATCTATCAATGCAACTGAACTTCAGAAGAAACAGTTAGATCAGATTTTTTCTCAGCAAAGAGCAACCTTAACTGCAGCTCAGAATTTTGCAAAGATGAAGGAGCGTTTAGAAAGTTTAGGCGCTCAGATGCAGGCAAGCAAACGTCCTAATGCTGAATTGGTTGCAGAATATGCAAAACAGCAGTTGGCCGTTAAAAAAGCATCATCTGCCCTTGAGGAAGAGAAAGCAACCTTACAGAGATTAAAAGCAGAAAGTGGTCTTGCTGGTAAAAGTCTGCAGGAATTAACTCAGAGGCAGAAAGAACTAGAGAATGCATCACGTAATGCTCAGAGGATGGCATCTCTTAACCAGAAGATAGAATCAGCTCAAGCCTCTAAATCTTCTTATGGTGCACAGTTCGCTATTGGTGCAGGTCAGATGATGCTGCTTAAATCAATGGCTTCAAATTTTACTGCACCAATCAAGTTAGGCATGGAATTTGATAAGACCATGGCCAGAGTTGGAGCTGTGTCTAATGCTTCAGCTGAAGATCTTGGCCGTTTACGTGATAAGGCACGTGAGTTAGGTGCATCAACTGTATTCTCAGCTTCTCAGGCTGCAGAAGGTATGACATATCTTGCAATGGCAGGCTTTAAGACAGAAGACATGCTAAAAGCTATGCCAGGAATGTTAAACCTTGCTTCTGCAGGTCAGGTTGATTTGGCCAGTGCTTCTGATATTGCCGCTTCAATGCTGAATGGTTTTGGTCTTGAAGCAAGTCAGATTAACCGTGTTGCTGATACTATGGTTAACACCTTTGCTAATTCCTCAACAGATCTGCAGGGATTAGGTGAAACCATGAAATATGTGGCACCGGTTGCAGCATCTATGGGAGTTGATCTTGAAACTGTTGCTGCAATGGCCGGTAAGCTTGGTGATAATGCGATACGTGGATCTCAGGCAGGTACAGCAATGCGTGCTGTATTTACACGCTTAGTTGCCCCTGCGACAGAAGGACAGAAGGCTTTATATGCTTTAGGTGTATCTGTAAAGGATGCAGAAGGCAATGTAAGAGCAATGCCTGATGTCTTAAAAGATATTGGTGTGGCTCTTAATAAATTACCTCAGGCAGCTCAGGCAGCAATTAAAAAAGATATTTTCGGTCAGGAAGCAATGTCTGCAGCAGGCATTCTGATGAATAATGCTGTTGATGGAACGTTGCAGAACTTTATTGATAAGGTTAAGGAAGCTGGAACTGCAGAGCGTGTAGCAATACAGCAGACCAATAATTTAGATGGAGAACTGGCTTCTTTAAATTCAGCTTATGAAGAAACGCAGTTAATTCTGTCTGAAGCTGTTACTCCTGCTATCAGAAAATGCACTGTATGGCTGACCAAAGGTGTTGGAGCTGTTGGTGCATTTGCAAAGAACCATGAAACCTTACTGAAGGTCTTAATGGCCGTTGGTGGTTCAATTGGTGGCATTATTGCTATGATGGCCACTTTCAACATGGTTTGGGGCGGTGCAGGCTATATTATTATGTCTGCGGTTTCAGGTGCCCTAAAATTATGGAAGATTTTAATAGTATTAAAAAATGCGATCATGGTTGTTAAGACGGTAATGCTTGCTTTTAATGCTGTATTACTTGCCAATCCTATATTTTTAATCATAACAGCAATAGCTGCTCTTATTGCAATAGGTGTTCTGCTTTATAAAAACTGGGACTTAATCAAAGAAAAAGCTGCTGCTTTATGGTCTTGGTTCTCTGAAAAATGCCCATGGTTAGCAAACGTATTCTCCAGTGCATTTAATGCCATTGTTGATTCATTTTCTAGCGTATGGAACAGAATCAAATATCACTTTACTCAGGTAATTGATTTTGTAAAAAATATCTTTTCAGGAGAATGGGGCGCTGCCTGGGAGAATGTAAAAAACATATTTGCTAATGCGTTTGGTGGCTTGGTAGGACTGGCTAAAGCTCCTATCAATGCTATCATTTTTCTTATCAATAAGGCATTCTCTGCAATAGGTTCTGTTTCAGTTTCAATACCTGATTGGGTTCCTGGTATGGGTGGCAAAACCTTTGGTTTTGAAATGCCACAGATACCAATGCTGGCCAATGGTGGTATTGTTACAAAACCTACTACTGCCCTTATAGGTGAAGGTGCTGAATCAGAAGCTGTTCTTCCTTTATCAAAATTAGAATCTCTTTTGGCAGATCATTCTTCATCTGCAGGTTCATCAAACATCACAATCAATTTCAATCCTACTATCAATGTTACAACTGATGGTAATAGCGGTGATGCTTATGACCAGATAAGAAGGGCACTTGCTGAAGGTAGTTCTAATTTCCAGAAGCAGATTGAACAGTATTTTGCTCAGAGGAGCCGTTTGAGCTATGAGTAAAACTTATACAACAGTTCAGGGTGATACCTGGGATGGTATCGCC
>NZ_JBGVMC010000054.1:0-3584 GCF_045124615.1 Succinivibrio sp. | reverse complement strand
AGAGTATAGAAAGATCGTATCTAATGCCATAAAAGAAAATTGATAAAATATTTGCTTTTGTTTCATCAAAATGCCATAAGCAAAGACCTAATCTTGATAGATTGAAAATTATAATTGCAATAATAAAAGAAACTGCAACTGGAAATAATCCTTTGTTTAACATAATATTTTTCTCAAAAAATGTAATTTGATCTTTAGAGTGCAGACTTGTAAAAAAGTTAAAAAAAAATTGTTAAATTTATGTTAAGTTATTTAGCTTTGACATTTCTTAGATATTGAATTGATTAAAAAAAGCGGCATTGCCGCTTTTTGATTAGAATATTTCTTTTTTCAAAAGATTTATAAGAGAGTTTTTGTCTGTTTGAGTACCAGTTAAGAGCACTTTGCCTTTATAAACTAGAGCCGGTGTTTGCATTACTCCATATGCAGCGATTTTTTCAAAATCAGTAACATGGCCCACAGACAGATTAAGATCCATTTCTTTTAGAGCTTCAATAAGATTATTTTCAAGGTTATTGCATTTTTGGCAACCTCCACCTAAAACAAGCAGATCACAGCTTTCATCATTACTTGATTTATTTTCAGAACTACATGAACAGCAGTTGCCATCATTTGTGTCTTTTTTTCTAAAGTTAAAGAATTTCATATTGACTCCTATTGAATGTATAGTTCAATTGCGTTGAACAAATATCCACTAATAATGATTCCGATTGTGCAGATTGCTACAAACATAGCAAGAAGAGGCATTTTTATAGCTTTTTTCAGCATAAGCATTGAAGGTAGACTCAATGTTGTCACGGCCATCATAAAGCTTAGGACTGTACCTAAAGATGCTCCTTTTGTAAGTAAAGCCTCAGCAATAGGTATGGTTCCGAAAATATCTGCATACATCGGAATACCAACAATTGTAGAGAGAATTACAGAGAATGGATTTGAGTCTCCAAGAATATCAGATACAAAATTCTCTGGAATACAGTTGTGAATAAAGGCTCCTATAGCAACACCAGCCATAATATATACAATTGTTTTTTTGTATGTTGATAACATCTGATTCTTTGAATATACAAGCCTATCAATCTGAGTTGGTTTTGCAAATTCAGAACTATTAAAAGCTGCATTTTTAATAAAATTCTCAATATATCTATCCATATTCATTCTTTGTATGAACATGCCGCCAAGTACAGCAATTACGATACCAAATACTACATAAATAGCAGCAATCTTAAAGCCGAACACAGATGACAGGATCACAAGACTGCCTAAATCTACCATTGGAGATGATATCAAAAAAGAAAAGGTTACCCCTGTCCTTACACCTGCAGCTGTAAATCATATAAAAAGAGGAATTGATGAGCATGAGCAAAATGGAGTTACTGTTCCTAAAAGTGCTGCTAGAATATTTGCCTTAATACCTTTGAATTTTGAAATGATATCTTTTGTTTTATGAGGAGGAAAATAGCTTTGTATATATGAAATCGTAAAAATCAGCACAAGAAGAAAAATTGAGATTTTAATAACATCGTAAAAAAAGAAATTTAGTGCACTTCCAAATGCTGACTTTGTATCAATATTTAATAAACATAGCAGATATTCTATAAAGCCATTGAGCCATTCGAGCTTCAAAAATACCGATTCAAATGAATTAAAAAATTCAGTCATATCAGATCTCTTTATACAGTTTGCAAATAAAATCATTGAACTTGTCAAATACCGCAGTATTTATTGAATAATGCTGCCACTTTCCTGATTTTCTGTAGTTTACAAGTTCAAGATCGGTTAAAAGTTTCATATGATGCGACAGAGTTGGCTGAGTAATATTTAATTCCTCTAGGAGTCTGCAGGCACACTTTTCTCCATCTGATAGTAATTCAATAATCTTAAGTCGGTTCTGATCTGAAAGCGCTTTACAAATAGCACTGGCTGTTTTTATATCCATAACATTCTCATATTGATGATTATCAATATATAGAATACAAGAATATATAGATGAATGTCAATATATTGAGAGACAATAAAGGGCTGCACTGCAGCCCTTGTAAAACTTAAATTAAATTAGTAGTTTTCTGCACGAACCTCAAAGTAGCTCTGTGGATGGTTACATACAGGGCACTTATCAGGAGCAGTAGTACCGATTACAAGATGACCGCAGTTTCTGCACTCCCATGTAGTGATACCTGCTTTTTCAAATACCTTCTTGTTTTCGATATTTGAAAGTAGAGTACGATATCTTGTTTCATGTGTTTTTTCGATAGCTGCAACGCCTCTGAACTTTTCTGCAAGCTCAGTAAAGCCTTCTGCATCAGCATCCTTTGCCATCTGGTCGTACATATCGGTCCACTCATAGTTTTCGCCCTCAGCAGCTGCTTTTAGGTTTTCTTCAGTTGTACCGATACCGTTTAATTCCTTGAACCACATCTTAGCGTGTTCTTTTTCGTTGTCAGCAGTCTTTAAGAAGATTGCAGCGATCTGCTCATAGCCTGCTTTTTTGGCTACTGATGCAAAGTATGTATACTTGTTTCTTGCCTGAGATTCGCCAGCAAATGCTGTCTGCAGATTCTTTTCAGTCTTTGTTCCTTCATATTTGTTTTTCTTCATAGCAGTACATCCCTGTTCTATAAAAACACCTTTCTTGTGACAAAGAGGACACTCTTCAGGTGCCTCTGGTCCTTCATAAACATATCCGCAAACTTTACAAACAAATGCCATAATATAACTCCCTATAAAAAGCATATTGAATTAATTTATTCGTCTTCATTTTTGCAGATAGGGCAGATACCTTCAACGCTAATACTGCAGGATGTGACAGAACCTTTAGTATTTTTCTTGATTATGTTAATTATGTAACCATACTCATTGAAAAATATGTCAGAAACCTGTTTACACTTTGTGCAGTAAAAGTGAGCATGAGGTTCTGGATTTGGATCGAAATGTGTTTTTCCATCACCGACATCTAGAGCCTGGATCTCACCGCTATCTGATAGCAACATTAGGTTTCTATATACAGTACCTAAAGACATTCTTGGGTACTGAACCTGAATTTCTTTATATAAGGTTTCAGCTGTGGGATGGTCTGTTCTACCACGAAGGTATTCACGCAACACATTTCGCTGTTTTGAATTTCTTCTCTGAAGCATACAACCTCTTATTAAGAATTATTGCTAATAACAATTATATATCAAAAATTAAAAGTTTTGTAGTTATTAGTAATTATTATCATTAAAGTTAAACATACCTCAGCAACGTTCTATATACTTTAAGAGTACATTAAATGTGCTGACATAAAATCTTATGTGATAGTTTTAATAATACATATTATTTTTTATTGATATTATTTATTGATTTATAAGTTAATTTTGATGACGCTTTCGTCATTAACATTCTAACAATATCACGAAAACGATTGCTGTTAAATATTTATTTTTAAAAATCAATTAATAAATGAATTTTTTTGACGTAGTGCTAACTTTAGGATAAAAGTTAGTTAAATTTTATATTTTGCACTTAGGAAATAACCAGCTAACGGTTACAACTTATGTTTGTTTGATGTATGCTCATCAGTCTTTTGATTGGTTAGCTTTCTTTTT
>NZ_JBGVMC010000053.1:0-12739 GCF_045124615.1 Succinivibrio sp. | reverse complement strand
AACTTATTTATTTTACTAAGTATTTTTATATCTACGGATGCCTTTTGTCAGATAAGGTATGAAGCTCCTATTGATCCTAGTGCCAAAAAACTATGGTCTAATGATTCAAGTAGAGTCAAATGTTCACTGATTTTTGACATTCCATCATACGGTTTTGCCTCTTTTGTTACCTATTCTGGCAGAAATTTGCGTTCTGCTATGGTAATTGTTCCTAAACTTGGTATCCGTGAGCCAAGTGTAATGCGTTTTATTTCAGCAAAGCCAAGCTGGCATTCACATGCAAATGAGACTCTTCTTGGAAAAATCGATCTGTATGAGGGATTCAGACCTTATATAGGACCTACTTTGTCCTGGAAGATTTTAACATCACTGTCTGATGGTAATCAGATCTTAATGCCATATACTGATAAAAAGCTTGCAAACGGACAGAACATCATTCCATCATTAAGTCCAATAGGATTTGATGATGCTTTTAAAAAGTATCTTTCATGTCAGGAGCAGCTAATAAGAGTTAACTTTAATGACATAAAGATGACTCCTCTTGTATTCAGAGTTAAAACTGATGAGTTAACTGCAAAATCACAGAGAATTTTAAATGAGCAGCTTGAATATCTAAAACATGATCCTTCAATTATAAAAATCTCAATTAGAGCATATGCCTATGATATGGAGAAGGCTCCTGAGAATGTATCTTTAGCGCATGACAGAGCAGAGATGCTAAAGAAAGCCTATACTTCAATAGGTATAAAAGAAGATATCATTGAAATTGTTCCATTTAATTCACTTACATTAAATACCAAAGAGAGTAATCCTGTTGCAGATACTTCCGTTACGGCAAGAAATGCTCTTATAACACTTGAAAGAGACAATGCCATGATTAACAAAGATATGGAAGTTAACGTACCTGATGTAGGTGCAAACACTGGTGAGAATGATTAGCTTTAGAGGTTTTTATGGCTGATAAAAAACCAATTAAAAAAACATCACTGTTTTTTAGAATAAGAAGATACTGCAAGAAAAATACAATAAAGGTTGCTTTTGTAGCTCTTCTTACTTGTTTGGTTATAGGCAGTTCTCTTTTAACCTATGGTCTTGTTTATTACAATTCAGCTCAAAGACAGAGTTATGTTGTAACTGGCGTTAAAGCCATGATTGATGGTAACTTCCATAAAGCCCAATCAATTCTTCTTCGTGCTGCAAAAAAGAAAGGCGCACCAGAAGCCTACCCTTTTTTAGCCTGGATATCTGCAAGAACTGGTAACTTCAACAAGGCTCTTGAATATTCAAGAGAGTGTGCAAAGTACAAGAACCTATATGGTGCTTATGAAATCATGGGTAATTTGGCTCTTTTAGGTTATGGAAATGCCCAGGGTGCAGGCTCTGCTGTATTTTTCTATCAGGAAGCACTAAAGGGTTATACTCCTGAATATATACAAAAATATAAGCCAATGCTGAAGTTTCTTGAGCGTTCAATCCCATACTGCATGAACGTTCAGGACTACGTAAGAATAGTTGATGAGGCATTAAAAGAAGGATCAAGGGTTGCAAACCTGTATAGAGGTGATATCGATTTTTTAGGCCTTGAACATGATCTTTCACCAAGATCTGCTATGAATTACTGGGAGAATGCAAAAAATAAAGGCATTATAGAAGCTCAAAGCAGGATTGCAGGTATGCTTTGGCATGGCTATGGAGTCAACAGAAATATTAAAAAAGCTCTTGAACTGTATGAGGACAGTGCAAAAAAGGATGAACCAATAGCTAACTACTCACTTGGACTTATTAAGTTCAGACAGGGTAAAAAAACTTCATATGCAGAAGGCATGAGGCATATGAAAAATGCTGCAAAACAGAATTATGGACCAGCTCTTACAGCAGTAGGAGTGATGGCCTATACTCACAATTATGATAGAAATCCAAAAATTGTTAATGCAGTTGCAGACATTTTTAAGCAAGCATATGATTGCGGCGATCCAACCGGCGGTATTCTTTATGCACTTATGCAGAACGCTGGTATAGGTGTTCCTGAAGATTACACTGCAGGTCTATCATTGCTATATGATATTAAGAATATAAATGAGGACTCTGTAGTAGGCTTAATCAAATATTACACATACACGAATAAGCCAAATCATAAAATGCTGTTTGAGCAGGTAGTAGAGCTTTGCAAGAGAATATATTTTGGTGATCTTGTTTTCATTGAAGGTGCTCCAGAGGCAACATCCTATTTTGAGAATCGAGAAAAGAATTCCACATTCTTTAAAACATGCTCTGAGGATAAGACATTAAATGACGAGTATCATGTTATAACCATGGGAAAGAATTACGTCTATAAACTTGAAGATCCTGCAATTGTTCAGATTGAAAGTGTACCTCTTTTTTATCATGACATTTACAAGATCCTTGTTATGTACAACCCAACAACAGGTGCATCAGCATTTACTCCTAAAATGGTGGTTAGAATAAATGCAACAGTGCCAAGACTTCCTCGTGAGTATGACAAGTTCAACTTGAAACTTGATGCTATCGAAAGAAAATTTTAGGCACCAATTGCATTTTTAAGAAAAAAATACAAATTATTCTCTATCAAGAGTCCTTTATTTCTTTTACGTCGGTAAAAAGGCTGTATTAACCAATGGTTTTATTAAGAAAACTCAGAAAACTCCACGAAAAGAAATAGAGATTGCAAAAAAAATACAGAGAAGATTTTTTAAGAAGGAGTAATGAAAATGAGTAATAAATTTGAAGATTTTCTTGCAGAGCAGCTAAAAGATCCAAAAGTAAAGAAGGAATACGATGCATTAGAGTCAAAATATGCTCTGATTGAAAGTATTATTCTTGCTCGTAAAGAGAAGAATCTTACTCAGAAGGAGCTTTCCGAACTGACAGGTATTACTCAGGCCGATTTGTCTAAAATTGAAAACGGTAATGTCAATCCTTCTTTGAATACACTTTTAAAACTTGCAAATGGTCTTGGAAAGAAACTTCAGGTTTCTCTAGTTTAATTTTTCAAAACACTAGTTGTCTTTCTATGATCTGCAGGTAAAAAACTGCAGATCCCTCTTTTGAAAAAATCATGCTCAGTACAAATACATGTGGGATTATATAGAAATACTGCCAATTACTTATTAATCGACTGAACTAAGGATCAGTTAGCTGAATTAATTATCCCATATTAAACTATATAGAGGATAATGATATGGCACGTAAAAATAAGTATTCAGAACAAAATGTAATATTAACGATTTTGAGCTTACAGGCTTTACTGTTTTTCTAAAAAGTCAGCTTGAATCATATAAAATGCCTGAGATAAGGATAATTGAGTCAATTCCAAGAACTGAAAAAGGCAATGTGAGTTATGTTCTGTTGAAAGGATATATTTGACAGATCACCATGGCTGGAGCCTGGTAATCTGTCAATTATTTGAAAAAGTTTGATAAAAGTAAAAAAAATAAAAAAAATCTTAGTATACATAACGCAATATTGCACAAAACATTCCTTTGTGCATTTTTTATGCAAATATAATCAGAGATGGTTCTTTCGATAATTAGGAGTTCATATGACTCTTACAATGAAAAACAAGCTGGTTATATTTACAGCTGTTACTATCTTTATCACTATCTTTGTTATGGGACTTTCCTCATATATCATGACAAAGGAGCTGTTCTTGCAGTCAGAAAAAGAACAGGTTTTGCCTTCACAGCTTGAAAAGCTCTCATCTCAAATTGAAGGTGAACTTCAAAAGCCATTGATAATCTCAAGAGCAATGGCAAAGGATATCAATCTTATTAAATGGCTGAAAACAGACCAGAGTGATGATTCCTACATTATCAGTTATCTAACCTCTGTAAAGAATGCACACAATACAACAGCAGCATTTTTTGCAAGTTCAAAATCTTTAAAGTACTTTGGTTTTGACAGACTCATAAAAGTTCTTAAAAATGGTGATCCTAAGGATAACTGGTTCTTTGATGTAATATCTGCAAAAGAGGAGTATCTTTATAATCTTGATACGGATGAGGCAAGAAACAATGCATTATCTGTTTTTGTTAACTATAAGATTAGAGAAGGTAACAAAGATCTTGCTGTGACAGGTGTAGGTCTGTCATTAGATGTTTTGTCAGAAAAACTCAATGAATTTAACAAACAGGATATGCAGCATCTTTATCTTGTAAATTCTCAAGGCAAAATTGCATTAGGTGCAAGAAATAAAGATCAGAAAAAAATCTGCGATGATGAGAGTATTCAAAAATCTCTGCTAAATGGACAGGCTAATGCACCAGTTGATTATAAAAGAGGATCAGAAAGTTATTTTGCAGTAAGCAAGCTTATTCCATCAGTAAAATGGATCCTTGTTCTTGAGGTTAAAAAATCAGTTATTACAGATACAGTAGGCCACATACAGGCAAGTATTTTTATCACAGGTTTTATCTGCCTGTTTATTCTCAGTGCCCTAGGCGTGGTATTTGTAATAAAACTGTTCAATCCATTTGTCCTTATAACAAGACAGATTGCATCACTTGGATCAGATCTGTCATATAGAATCACACATTCCTCAAGAGATGAGATAAGCTATATTGCACATGGATTCAATAAATTCATGATTTCTTTAAATTCCTTGGTTAAGAAGAATCTTCTTATCTCAAAAGAGCTGTATACAAGCTCTGTTGATTCACACAAATGTGCAGAAAATGCAAAAGAGTCATTAGGTACACAGCTGTCAAAATCAAGAATGCTTGCAGAAGCAATCAAAGATCTGTCAGAGGCTTCATGTGAGGTTGCAAAACATGCAGAAAATGCAGCAGGTGCAACTCATACAGCAGCTGATACTACAGAAGAAGGTCAAAGACAGGTTGTAAATATGGTTGAATCATTTACACATATGGCAAGTGATATTGATACAGCTGTAAGCAAGATTGAAAACCTAAAAGAAGCAATAGTAAAGATTGAACTTATTCTAAATGTGATTTCATCAATTTCCGAGCAGACTAATCTTTTAGCTCTAAATGCCGCTATTGAAGCAGCTAGAGCTGGTGAGGCTGGTAAGGGCTTTGCTGTTGTAGCTGATGAAGTTCGCTCTCTAGCTACAAAAACACAGAGTTCAACAATTGAGATTACATCTGTTATCTCAGATATTCAGACAAAGGCAAAAGAACTTGAAGAGTTCGTATCAGGATCTCAGCTAAAGGCAAGAGAGAGCATAAATGCAGCTTCTCAGACTAAAGAGGTTCTAGCATCGATTGTTGAGATAACAAATAATATAAATTCTATGATTTCTAATATTTCACTGGCATCTGAAAAACAAAGTTCAGTTGCATCTGAAATTCTAGAAAGTACCAATGAGATTATGACAATTGCAACTGATGTTGAAAGAATGATGAATTCAAATACTGATCTTGCAAATCGTCAAAAAGATCTGGCAACAGAGCAGAAACGAGAACTTGAAAAGTTTAAACTTGAATAATTCTTTTTCGAAAATAAATTTATAGAGGATCTTAAAAACAGTATTTTAGTAGTATAATCTTTAAATAGCTTGTCGGAGTGCCATTGGCTGAGATTGCATCTGCAAAATCCGTTAAGACCTGATCTAGTTAATACTAGCGTAGGCAACAAGGTATTTCTTCGGCAGCTTTTGTTTTTTTATCTAAAAAAAGGGTATGCCGATATGGCTCATCAAGTTATTAATAATGTATTCACACCTGATGTTGAAAAAGTAATCATAAAAGGTGATTCAAACGATATTCAGGTTCCTTTCAACAAAATAAATCTATCTGATTCATCAAGTCTTTTGACATCTACAGTTGAAGGCATTTGCGAGAATAATAAGCTAAGACAGATAAGCCTTGACTATGCTCCTTATGTGCAGGATGGTAAAGCAAAAAAGGTTAAGAAAACCCTTTTAGAAAGAGCAAAAGAAGGTGAAATCACCAAGCATATGAAATATGTTTCCATAAGAGAATCATATTCAAATGATTTGAACAGAAACTTCAAGGATGAGACTGTACTTGAAGAAATTGTTAAAGGTGAGGCTGTCATTCCATGCAATGTGAATCATGAAGAGTGTGAAAGCATGATTATCGGCAGAAGATTCTCTGTAAAAATCAATGCTAATATCGGTGCTTCTTCAATGTCATCAAATTTTGATGAGGAAATAAAAAAACTTAAGCTTGCCTTAAAATACGGTGCTGATACTGTAATGGATCTGTCAACTGGTATCGATAACCTTCAGCAGTTAAGATCTGCAATTATTCATGCATCCCCAGTACCTATAGGAACTGTTCCTGTATATGAGGCTCTTGATAGAGCACATGGTGACATTTCTTTATTAAACTTTGATATGTTCAGACAGACTGTAATCGATCAGGCAAGAGCAGGTGTTGATTACTTTACAATTCATGCAGGATTAAAATCTGATTTACTGCCATATGCTGCAAAACGCAAACTTGGTATTGTCTCTCGAGGCGGTTCTATCATGGCATCAGCCATGTTAAGACAGCAGTGCGAGAATATGGCTTTTGAACATTTTGATGATCTTCTTGAGATCTGTCATGACTATGATGTTGCCTTATCCTTAGGTGACGGTCTTCGCCCTGGCTGTATTGCAGATGCTTGTGACAAGGCTCAATACGGAGAGCTTGAATATATAGGCGAACTTGCAAAAAGATGTTTTGACGCTGGAGTGCAGTGTTTTATTGAAGGTCCAGGTCATGTGAATATGAATAAGGTTTATGAAAACCAGGCTCTTCAGGAAAAATTCTGTAACAGAGCTCCTTTCTATACATTAGGACCTTTAGTGACTGATATTGCTCCAGGTTATGATCACATTACATCTGCAATCGGTGGTTCTATGATCGCATCCTACGGTACAGCAATGCTGTGCTATGTAACACCATCAGAGCATTTAGCACTGCCAGAGGAGAAAGATGTTAAAGATGGTCTTATTACCTACAAACTTGCAGCTCATGCAGCAGATCTTGCAAAAGGCCTAAAAGGTGCACAGTTACGTGATGATGCAATGGCAATGGCAAGAGCTGATTTTAGATGGTTTGACCAGTTTGCATTAAGCCTTGATCCTGAACATGCTTATTCAGTATGGGCAAAACAGATGGGAGATGAATGCTCTAAAAAGCATGATGTGGCTTTCTGTTCAATGTGCGGCCCAAGATTCTGTCCTATAAGATTAAATAAAAAACTCAAGGCTGCATACAATGAACAGTAATGAGAAGGTTCTTGTCATAGCAGGACTTGACAGTTCATCAGGTGCAGGTCTTGTCTCTGACTGTATAACAATAAGAGATTTTGGGTGTTATCCATTAAACTGTGTGACAACTCTTACAGCTCAGTCTTTTGACAGAATCTGCAGTGCAAAGAGTGTTGATTTTAACATGTTTAAAGACACTCTTGATGTTCTTGTATCTGACAATAAGAACATTAAGGCTGTAAAGATTTCTTTAGTATCAGATCTTAACTTTATAGATTATCTTATTGAAAAACTATCTACACAGTTAAAAGGTGTGAAGGTGGTTTTTGATCCGATATTAAAAGGAACTAAAGGATCATTAAATTCTGCTGATATAAAGTCAGTACTCAAAAAGTTCCTGCCTTATGTTGATATCTTTACTCCAAATCTTGAAGAGGCTGAATATCTGTCAGATTCAAAGATTAAAACAGATGGTGATATTCAGTCAGCAGCAGCTCTTTTCAGATCATATGGTGCAAAATCTGTAATCATAAAAGGCGGCCATTCTTCAGATGATGAGTTCTGCTCTGATTATTTTCAATCAGATGAATTCACTTTTGTTTTAAGACAGAAAAGAACATCAAAAGCAGGTGTTCATGGAGGAGGCTGCGCTCTTTCATCTGCACTTGCTGCACTTCTTGCTAAGAACTTCGCTATGCATGATGCTGCAGTTATTGCCAATGCATATACAACAAAAGGTGTAAGAGAGCCTGATTTAGCATCTGAAAATCTTGTAAGGGCTCCTTTTGGTCATCATGGACTTAATCTTGATTTGAAGGATATGCCAGAAGTTTTTCAGTTAGGCTTTCCAAGCTCAAAAGAGAGTTTTGCTCCATGTCCTTTAAAAATGGGACTTTATCCTGTAGTTGATTCTTATGAGTGGATTGAAAGACTTGTAAATCTTGGAGTAAAGACAATTCAGCTTAGAATCAAGGATAAGCAAAGAGATGATCTTTATTTGCAGATTCAAAAATCAGTTGAGTTTTGCAAAGAGAAAAAAGTCCGTCTGTTTATTGATGATCATTATGAGCTTGCAATAAAGGCTGGGGCCTATGGTGTACATCTTGGAATGGAGGATCTTCTAAAGGCTGATGTTGAAAAAATAAGACAATCAGGGCTTAGACTCGGTGTTTCAACTCATGGCGCTTATGAAACATTAAAAGCTGTATCCTTAAAACCATCCTATATTGCTCTTGGACATATTTTTGAAACTCAGTCAAAGATTATGCCATCAAAACCTCAGGGAGTTTATAAGTTAAATCTTCTAATGAGAATTTTAAAGAGCGCGTTTTCAACCGTTGCCATCGGTGGAATCAAGCTAGATAACGTTAAATCAGTTGTTCAAACTGGAGTAGGAAGCGTTGCTCTTATAACAGGTATTACAAAGGCAGATGATGTAGATTCAACTGTAAAACAGTGGCTTGAAATCTGCTCTGATGGAGGTGAGAGTTCATGGAAATAACATTCAATCAGTCAAAAAAGGAAAATATTAAGGAAAAGACCACTATCAGTGCCTTTTTAAAAGATCATGACCTTTTAAAAGAAGGTGTTGCAGTAGCCTTAAATGGTGAGATTGTCAGAAAAGCTGATTTTGAAAAGACTGTTTTAAAGGATAATGACAGCCTGGATGTTTTTAATATGGTCTGTGGAGGTTAAAAATGGCTGATAAACTTATATTAGCAGGTAAAGAATTTGACAGTAGACTTATTATTGGTACAGGTAAGTACGCATCAGGTGAAGCTCTAAAAGCTTCAGCTAAAGCCTCAGGTGCACAGATTGCAACTATGGCTATCAAAAGAGTAGACAGTACCAATCATACAGATGAAATTGTAAAGCCTTTAACAGATCTTGGTATTACTCTCATGCCTAATACTTCAGGTGCCAAAACTGCTAAAGAGGCTGTTTTTGCAGCAAAGCTTGCAAGAGAGGCTTTAGGTACTGACTGGGTGAAAGTTGAGATCCATCCTGATGTAAGATATCTTCTGCCAGATCCTGTTCAGACTCTTAAAGCATGTGAAGAGTTAGTAAAAGATGGCTTTAAGGTTTTTCCGTATATTCAGGCAGATCCAGTGCTTGCAAGATTACTTGAGGAAATCGGCTGTAGCGCTGTAATGCCTCTTGGTTCACCAATAGGCTCTGCGCAGGGACTTAAAACAGAATCAATGCTTGAAATTATTATTGCAAATGCACATGTCCCTGTAATTGTGGATGCAGGTATTGGAGCACCATCAGATTGTGCAAAAGCTCTTGAAATGGGCGCTAGTGCTGTAATGGTAAATACTGCAATTGCAGCTTCTGCTGATGTAGTAAAAATGAGTGAGGCATTCAAGTATGCACAACTTGCAGGTCGACTTGCATATGAGGCAGGTTTAGCTGCAAAATCAAGTTCAGCTGTAGCAACATCTCCTATGGAGGCCTTTTTAAAAGAGGCAATGAAGTAATATGAGCTTTTTTGATGTAATTTCAAAAGTTGATACAGACAGTTTTATAAAACTTGTAGAATCAAAAACTGATGCTGATATAGAAAAGGCTCTTTGCAAGAATTCACCTCTAGATCTTGATGATTTTGCTGCTTTAATTTCAGAAAGAGCAAGAAAGAATTATCTTGATGTTATGGTAAGAAAATCCATGCAGCTGACAAGAAAACGTTTTGGTCGCTGCATGAATATGTATCTGCCTTTATACCTTACAAATCTTTGTTCAAACAAATGTGCCTACTGCGGTTTTAGTGTTATGAACAAATTTAAAAGAGTTGTTCTTACACTAGATGAGATAGAAGAGGAATTACAGGCAATGAACAAGATGGGATATTCAAATATCCTTCTTGTATCTGGTGAAAATTCAAAGAGAGCTGGTATTGATTATTTTGCATCAGTTCTTCCTTTGGCAAAAAAATATGCAAACTACCTTCAGATGGAAGTTCAGCCTCTTGAAACAGAGGAATATGCATTATTAAAATCTTTAGGTCTTGATGCTGTGTCTGTATATCAGGAAACATATAATCCTGATTGTTATAAGAAAGTTCATTTAGGTGGAAAGAAAGCTGATATGAAGTATCGCCTAGAAACACCTGACAGACTTGGTATGGCTGGTATAGACAAGGTTGGTTTAGGTGCCCTTTTAGGTCTGTATGACTGGCGATCAGATCTGTGTTCTCTTGCTATGCATGTTCTTTATATGAGAGACAGATATTGGAAAACAGCACTGTCAATTAGTTTCCCAAGACTACGTCCTGCAGCAGGTGGTTATGAGCCTCATTCTCCTGTATCAGATGCAAAACTTCTTCAGATTATTTGCGCATGGCGTATTTTTGATAATGAGCTTGATCTTACTATTTCAACAAGAGAATCTGCTCAGTTTAGAGATCTGATTTTACCTGCAGGCATTACAGCAGTTTCAGCAGGCTCTTCTACAGAGCCTGGTGGTTATGCACACAAAGGTAAGAATCTTGAGCAGTGGACTGTAAATGATGATCGTTCTGTGCAAGAGGTAGTTGCCGCAATGGAAAAATCAGGATTTGAAGCTGTTTTCCATAATGCTTCTGCAACTTATTTCAAATGTGTATAATGCCTTTGTAAAAAACAGGAGTTCATATGGCAAAGGTTCAGAAAAAAGGCTTAACAAGAATCGTTAATGCTGCAAAATATTCAATGAAAGGATTCAAAGCTGGTCTTATAAATGAGGCTGCAATCAGACAGGAATTTTTACTTGCTATAATTCTGACAATTACATCTGCTTTTATCTATGGTTCAGTAACACAGCTTATTTTGCTGATTGTTATGCCATGGCTTACAGTCTGCGTTGAGTTATTAAACTCAGGAATTGAAGCTGTAGTTGACAGAATCGGTCCTGAATTTCATGAATTATCAGGCAGAGCAAAAGATTTAGGTTCAGCAGCTGTATTTGTTATGCTTATTCTGACATTGTTTACATGGACAGCGATAATTATTGAGAATTATTATTTCTGATTGACTTCATGGATAATAACGAGCTAATTATGAATAGGGCAATTGAACTTGCCCTTGAAGCTGAAAAATTAGGTGAGGTTCCTGTTGGAGCAGTAATTGTTGATGATAATTTTAATATCGTCGCAGAAGGCTTTAACAGAACCATAACTGATCATGATCCTAGCGCTCATGCTGAAATTGTTGCATTAAGAAAAGCTGGTATAAAATTGTCTAACTACAGATTGGTTGACCTTTCAATTTATGTGACATTAGAGCCATGCTGTATGTGCGTTGGTGCTCTTATTCATTCAAGAATAAAAAATGTATATTTTGGTGCTTATGATAAGAAAACTGGTGCATGTTCATCAGTGTTCTCTTTATCAGATGATATAAGACATAATCATCATTTAAATGTAAAGGGAGGAATACTTGAAAATGAATGTGCACAGATACTTTCTTCGTTTTTTAAAAGACGAAGACTTGAAAAGAAAAATGCTAAACTTTTATATTCTTCTTAAGACAGTAAAATTCAAAAACTTTGTAAAATCATTCTGATACAGCAAATTGTTTTGCAAATAACTAAATCATGCAAAGTTCATATCTGTAATAATTGTCAGATCTTTTGCTTTTTAAATAAATACACAAACTGTCTGATTATTTAACCTTTTTCACTTCTATATAGCAGTCTTTCTTATAGAAACAGATTGCATAGCAGTAGATTGTTTTAATATTAACCTTCTTAAGAAAAGGTTCATAATATTTATTTTTCTCTATCTGATCTAAAGCTACTTTTGTATCTTGTAAAAAGTCATCATCACTTGCTGATGATTTTATTTCTATAACTACAGCTTTATTTTCATCAGCGTTTTTAAAGACGATATCAGCATAACCATCACCAGATTCACTGTTTGACTGGTAATCACTTATGCTATCAGAACAGTTTGTGAACACACCTGATAAGAATCCATGATAGAAGTTCTCTTTCTTTGCCTTTGTTGCAAAATCTCTTACAGATACATATCCTTTAAGTAGCTTTTTTAAATTGATTTTTGCTGTTTCACAATCACCTTCAAACAGAGCTTTAGCTATAAGCATAGCCTTATTCTCACCTTTAGTTGATGATTCTTTAAAATGCTTTAGTATATTTACCTCAAAACACTTTCTGATTTCTCTGTTTGGAATTTTAAGAGAATAGATAATCTCACCATTCTCTTCATTTACAACTCTATAACCATCAGATGTCAGATATCCTGTATGCAAAAGAAGGGAGAAGAAATCTATCTCTTCATGTTTTGATAAGGTGTCATAATTCATTGAATCATTGATATATGTTTCAATACTCAAACCATCCATCAGTGACTGCATCTTGTCTGTTGCCTTATCAGTCAGATATCCTACATATGATAATAAGGCATTACTTGAGGTTGAGTTTATCCAGTAGTTTCCAGGTATTATTGTTTTTCCTGAGCCTATCTTATCTAATGACTCTGCTATAAAGTTGACAACATCCCATGGACAGAACATCTCTTTTTCATTGAATCTGTATCCATCA
>NZ_JBGVMC010000052.1:0-2955 GCF_045124615.1 Succinivibrio sp. | reverse complement strand
GCATTCACAGCTGATCATGTGCTCCTGTCATCAGCATCCCTTGTAGCTTCTGTTTCAGGACTTGTCGCAATCATGATGGTCAGAGTTGTTGTTCAGGGCTTTGCTGCACTTGAAGATACCAAAACACCTGTAAAATGCTCTTTAATTGCAATTGGATCAAATATCATATTCAATCTTATACTGGTATTTCCTTTAGATTATGTGGGCCTTGCTCTGTCTACAGCACTTGCAGCATTTGTAAATCTATCGCTCTTAATATTCTTCTTATACAAAAAGAATATCTATTCATTCAGCTCACAGACACTGATATTTATCGCAAAAATTGCTATTAGCGGTTTAATAATGGCTATTTTTTTACGATCAACATCACCAGACTTTTCAGACTGGATAAATATGAGTACAATCAAAGCTGCAACATATCTTACATTGTATATAGTTGCAGGAACTGTAGTGTTTTTAGCTACAGCTACAGTATTAAGAATAAAAATCAAACAACTTAAAAAATAAAAGGAACCTTTATGAGCAATACAATCACAGTGAACGATAAAACCTTCGAAATTGTCAAACTTCTCGGCAAAGGCAAAGGTGGTTATTCATATCTTGCAACTCTTGACGGTAAAAAGTATGTAGTTAAGCAGATCCATCATGAACCTTGCGATTACTATACTTTTGGCAACAAAATCGAATCTGAGATAAACGATTACAAAAAGCTGTCAGATATTGGTATCAGACTACCAAAGATGATTGATGTTGATGTTGCAAGAGAAACAATACAAAAAGAATATATTGAAGGCGAAACTGTCTTCTCAATGGTTGCAAAAGATGCTCTTCCTGAATGTTGCATTGCACAGGTAAGACAGATGTGTGAGAAACTATATCCAGCATCTACAAATATTGATTACTTTCCAACAAATTTCGTTCTTCAGAATGATGAACTTTTCTATATAGACTATGAGTGCAACTCTTATATGGAAGAGTGGAATTTTGAAAACTGGGGTATTAAATACTGGAGTAAGACAAAAGAATTTCTAGATTACCTAGAAAGCCACAAAGAGCTAGTTTAATCAAAGAATTTCAGAGCCTTTAGAAAAAGCATAATAACCTTTCTTTATCTGAAGGCTCTTTACCATCAAAATCAAATCTTAAAACACATATTTTGATCTTCTGTTTTTGTAGCAGTGTCTTTTCATAAGTTGACTCACTAAATCATAACCAACCGTCTTAAAGCCTTTATATATGAGCATTTGCGCATATATTAGAATTTGCTTTTTCAAGCAATTTTTGCCTTGTACAAATAAAAAAATGTGCCATAATTGCAAATCTGATGATGGAGTAATTATGTTTATAAACAGAAATAACAGTTTAGGAAAAGTACTGTACATAACACTGTGTTATGTGTTTATAAACGCCTTTTTTATCCACTTAAAAACAGAAAGTCTCAATCATCACTGCTCTGATCCAATCTGCTGTTCAATATGTTTGAATGTACATACCATAAATGCAGACTGCCAGACTCCAATACCTCCAAATGAAATAAATGCAAGTCAGTTTGCCTTTAATTCAATAGATCTTTATATCAATTCTGATTACAGCATTGAGAAGACAGCACAGACACTCGTTAGCGTAAAAGTGAAAAAGACAGAATAGAAAAACAATCTTCTTTATTTTCTATTTTCTTTTTTTACCAAACGAGGTTTTAAATGTTATCAAAACTTTTAAGAGTTTTTGCTCTTTTAGGCTCTGTGATGCTATCTGATTGTGCATTAGCAAAAGAGCTGAATATTGTTACTACTAATTTTCCACAATACGATTTTGTAAATCATATCGTTAAGAACAAAGCAAAAGTAATTATGCTTCTAAAGCCTGGTGCTCAGGCCCACAGCTTTGAACCAACTCCAAAAGACATAATCAGTATTCAAAATTCAGATCTGTTCGTATATAACGGTGGTGAAAATGACGAATGGATTGAAAAACTCATTAAAAGCTCAAACAATCAGATTCAGCATTTTTCATTTGTATCTTCTGTAAATTTAAGGGAGGAAGAAACAAAGGAAGGTATGCAAAGTGAGGAAGAAGACGGTGACGAGCATGATCATCACCATGATTCTGATGAAGAGGTTGAATACGACGAGCATGTCTGGACATCACCAAAAAACGATATCATTATCCTAAACAAACTCTGCAAAAAAATTATCAGCCTTGATCCTGATAATGCACAGTTTTATATGGCTAATACAGCTGAATATATTAAGGAATTTGTAGTACTTGATAAAAAGTTTACTAAAATCAGCGATTTGTCAAAAAACAAACTGCTTATATTTGCTGACAGATTCCCTCTTTTATATTTTGTAAAAGACTATAACCTTGATTATTATGCTGCATTCAAAGGCTGTTCAAGCGAAAACGAGGTTTCTGCAGCCACCTTAAAATTCCTTATTGATAAGACAATACAGAACAATATCAAGGTGATTTTCAAAATCGAACTTTCATCAGATCAGATTGCAAATACTGTTGCAAGACAGACAAATGCAAAAGTTTACACATTCAATACAGGACATAATGTTACTGTTGAACAGTTAAAGAATGATGTAAGTGTTGCATCCTTATTTGAATCAAATATTGATTATCTAATAGAAGCTTTAAACTAACCTTTTTGCAGGCAGTTATCTGCCTGCTTTTTTACTATGAATACAATTTTAAATGTTAAAAATCTAAGCGTCACATTTGAAGCACAAAAAGTTGTACATGATGTTTCATTCGCAATAAAAAAAGGTGAATATCTAGCACTTGTAGGACCTAATGGGGCTGGAAAAAGCACACTTTTAAAAACAATCATCAAGGACAACAGAAAAGTTGTAGGATCTTTGAGCTTTTGCTCTGATATAAAACTAGGTTATGTAGCACAGAAAAACTCTGATGATATCTACTTTCCTGCAACAGTTAAGGAAGTAATCA
>NZ_JBGVMC010000051.1:0-7664 GCF_045124615.1 Succinivibrio sp. | reverse complement strand
TATTTAAGAACCAGCCATGATAACAACAGACCAATGCTGAATGTTGATGATAGACGTCAGCGTCTTGCAGATATTTTCAGTAAGAGAGATCCTTTGTACAAAGAGTGCGCTGATATAACCATTGATTCTGGAAAAATGGATATACATGACTGCGTAGAAACAATTATAGAAAAAATCAGGGAATCATAATGGAAACCATTACAGTAGGTTTAGATACAAGATCATATCCAATTTATATTGGAAATGAGATTAATTACGGTCCATTAGTATCAAAGGCTTTACCAAAAATCAAAGATCTGATGGTCGTAACTAATGAGACTGTAGCTCCTTTATATTTACAAAGACTGCAAAAAGAGCTTGAAGCTGAAGGCTTTAATGTAAAAAGCTGCATCTTAAAAGACGGTGAATCATACAAAACTGTTGAATCATGGTGGCAGATCCTTACAGCTCTCATGGAAAATGCCTATGGTAGAGACAGTGCTATTATCGCTTTAGGTGGTGGTGTTGTAGGTGATATGGCAGGATTTGCTGCATCAGCTTATCAAAGAGGCATTCCATTTGTTCAGATCCCAACAACTCTTCTTGCAATGGTTGATTCTTCCGTAGGTGGAAAAACAGCTATCAATCATCCTCTTGGCAAAAACATGATAGGTGCTTTCTATCAGCCAAAGGCTGTAATTGCATCTTTAGATTGTTTAAAAACCTTACCTCAAAAGGAATTAACTGCAGGTTTAGGTGAAGTTGTAAAGACAGCAATTATTTACGATAGAGCATTTTATGATTTTCTGACACAGAATATACAAAAAGTATTTTCTGATGATTTAGATACTCTTCATACTATTGTTAAAAAGTGCTGTGAGGTGAAATCTTCTGTTGTATCAGAAGATGAAAAAGAGCACGGTTTAAGAGCTATTTTAAATTATGGCCATACATTCGGTCATGCAATTGAAGCTCATCTTGGCTTTGGTACCTGGCTTCATGGTGAAGCTGTAGGTTTAGGTATGGTGATAGCATCTGCACTTTCACTAAAAAGAGGCCTTATCAGTAAAGAGGATTTCGATTCTATGAAAGATCTTTGCAAAAAGGCAAAACTTCCTGTAAGCATACCTGAGTGCATGAGCGGTGACGATTTTATCAAACATATGCGTCATGATAAGAAGGTACGTCACGGTATTATAAGATATGTACTGCCAACTGCCATCGGCTCTGTTAAGATATTCTCAGATGTTGATGATTCTGAAGTAGTAGCTTTAGTAAACTCTTTAAAGGCTGAATAATGGCATATCTAGGTTTTTCTGTTCCAAAATCTTTACTTGACTGTGCAGGCAAGGTTGGCACTCTGTTTTCTTACGGAGACAACTTTGTTGTTCTTTCAGGTAACCAAGGATCAGGAAGAACAACAGTTCTAGAGCATGTTATCAATTCTCTTGATAATCGCTTTACTACTGTTTTTATTCCTTGTTCAAGGGAAATGGAACTTGAAAAACTAAGAACTCTGTTTTTACAGCAGCTGTGCTCTCAGGATAAATGGGATGCATCTGAATCAATTGAAAACAGCATTAAGAAAGCATCAGTACCTGTAAGAGAAAAAGTCCTGATCGTTATTGATGATATTGATCTTGTTGTAAGTTCTTTTGCAGATGAAATCTTTTCTTTGTACAAGCATTCATTAGGAACAAGAAGATTTTCTTTTCTTGTTACAGCTCATCCTTTATGGCTTGAAACTAAAGGATACAAGAATACTGACAAGAATCTTTCAATTGAAGAGGTAGCCATTCCATATATCGGTGTTGAAGAAGCCTTAGAGCTTTGCAAAAAAAGATTTGAATTTTCACAATTAAATAATGTTTATGAAGCAATATTACCTAAGCTTCCAAAAGCAATTCAAAGATGCGAGGGTAATATTGGAAAGATAATCAAACTAACGGAGAAACTTATGTCTGATCCAACTCAAGTAGAAAATGAGCAGAAAGAGCCTGTTGTTGAGAAAAAGGCTGCATCGGGGGCTAAAAAGAATCTGACTGCGATTTTTATCTCTCTTATCTGCCTTGCTATTGTAGTAGCCTGCCTTCTTCCTGTAATTTTAGGTTCAAAGGATGCTATAAATAATAAAGCAGAACCTGTTAAGGTTGAAGATGTTCAGAGCAATTCAAATCAGACATCAAATGTAACTGACGATCCTTTAGCAGTGTCTGCAGGATCTGTATCTTCCATCAAGGCAGATGCTCAAAAGGGAGATGCAAAGACTGTTGTTGATGATAATGGTGAGCTTCTTGATAAGATTGAAGGTGGAGTGGAAACACAGGGCCTTGAGAAGACAACTAAAAATGAGGTTACCTTACAGGGAGAAACTTTAGATGCTATTGAGAATTCAAGTGGCGAAAAAGTTGACGATCCCAGGCAAGGATTGGGAGGATCTAAGGTAAATACACAATCTGGATATCTTACAAGAGCTGATAATGCTCTTTATAAAGATCAGATTGAACATGAAGATGCTCTCATAAAAAAACAGCAGCAAGAAGCATTAGCTGACAAGAAAGCTTTAGAAGAACTTAAGAAAAAGCAGTCAGAAAATGCTAAAAAGGATAATAAGTTAGCTGATAATAATCAGGTAGCAAAAGAAAATAAAAATGTTCAGGAATCAGCTTCAGACAAGAGTGTAGCTGTTAAAAAGACTGAAACAGCCAAAAATAAACAAACAAAGGTAAAAAAGGAAAAATCTGTAGCAGGAAGTGAAGAGGAGCTTTTAAAAAAGAATCCAAGACACTATACTTTGCAGATATTTGCAAGTTACAGCAAGGCACCATTACTTGATGTAGCTGATACTATTTCAGGCAAATACTATATTTATCAGACAAGACGAAATGGTAAACTATGGTATGTTCTGATTACCGGTGACTATTTAACTGCTAAGGAAGGCTTGAAGACAGTATCTTCTTTACCAGAAAAGGTTAAGAAGGCTGGACCATTCATTAAAACCTTTGGCAAAGTTCAACAAGAGATGAAGTTAAAGTGAAAGATAAGCGCTTTTTAATTGCAGGATCAATTTTATCTGCAGATCTATTAAATTTACAAAGAGATGTTGAAGAGGCTCTGAACGTTGGTGTTGATGTTATCCATTTTGATGTAATGGATTATCATTTTGTACCAAATATGACCTTCGGTCCTGCATTTTTAAAAGCAATGCATCAGAAATTCCCAAATGCGGTTTTTGATGTTCATCTAATGATTGATCCTGTAACTCCAGAAATTGTTGATGATTATATAAATGCTGGTGCAAGCTGGATTTCATTCCATCCTGAGGCATGTATTCATACCCACCGTATGCTCACATACATCAGATCTAAGAATGTTAAGGCAGGTATTGCTTTAAATCCATCTACAGCTCCTGAACTTCTAGAGTATCTTTTTGATGATCTTGATTTTGTTCTAGTTATGACTGTAAATCCAGGCTTTGGCGGACAGAAGACAATTCCTTCAACCTTAAATAAGGTTGCTAAGATTAAAGCACAGATTCAGAAAGCTAATAAGGATATCTTTATTGAAGTTGATGGTGGCGTAAAAGACAGCAACATCAAGGAAATTGAATCTTATGGTGCTGAAGTTTTTGTTGTAGGCTCTGCTTTCTTCGGAGCTGATGACAAGAAAGTTGCAATTGACAATCTACACAGTGCATTAAATGCCTAATTCATTTAAATTAGAGGCACTACTGTTTGATCTAGACGGTACTCTAGCTGATACAGTAGTGCAGCTTGCAAAAGCCTCAAAGCAAGCTGTTGAGGCAATAGGTCTGAATCCTCCATTACTTGAACAGGTCAAGGACTACGTTGGCAACGGAGTCAATATGTTACTTGCACGTTGCATAAAGGGTAGCTTTGATGCAAAAGTAGAGGATATTGATACAACACTTTTAAAAAAAGCCCGAGAAGTGTTCAATGAAAAATATACAATGGGCCTTAGCGAGAATTATCGCCTTTATGACGGTGTAACAGAGGGGTTAGAACTCTTTAAAAGCAAGGAGTTGAAACTTGCTGTTGTTACAAATAAACCTCATATGTTTGCAATTCCTTTGCTAAAGCATATGGAAATTTACGACAAGTTTGATTTTATTCTAGCAGGCGAAGTTTTAAGTAAAAGAAAACCTGATCCTTATCCTATTGAATATACATTAGAAAAGATGAATATCAAAAAAGAGAATGCCTTAATGATAGGTGATTCAAACAATGATATTCTTGCAGGACAAAGAGCGGGTGTAAAAACTGCGTTTTTATCTTATGGCTATAACCGCCTGGATGAAAAAGAACTACATTTTGATTATCGTTTTGATAATTTTAACGATTTGACAGATTTCATAATTAAACAAATAGGTTAAAAAATGTCTAAGGAAATTATTTTTTCTGGAATCCAACCATCAGGAGAACTGTCTGTAGGTAATTACATCGGTTCTTTAAGAAACTGGGTTCAGTTGCAGGATGATTACGAATGTATCTACTGCGTTGTTAATGAGCATGCCATTACTGTAAGACAGGATCCAAAAGAGTTGCTTGAGCGTTCATTAAACACTCTTGCTTTATTTATTGCAGCAGGTGTTGATCCTAACAAGAGCACTATCTTCTTACAGTCACATGTTCCTGCTCATTGCCAGTTATCATGGGTACTTAACTGTTATACTCAGGTAGGTGAGCTTAACCGTATGACTCAGTACAAGGACAAATCAAAGCGCTATGCTGATAATGTTACAGCAGGTTTATTTGATTATCCTGTACTAATGGCTGCAGATATTCTTTTATATCAGGCAGATCTTGTTCCTGTAGGGGACGATCAGAAACAGCACATTGAGATCACCCGTGATATCGCAACCCGTTTCAATAATATCTACGGTGAAACTTTCACTCTTCCAAAAGGTTATTTCCCAAAGGCAGGCGCTCGTGTTATGTCTTTACAGGAGCCTTTAAAGAAGATGTCAAAATCTGATGATAACCAGAATAATGTAATCAGAATTCTAGAAGATCCTAAATCAATCTTAAAGAAGATGAAAAAAGCAGTTACCGATAGTGATAATCCACCTGTAATTGCATATGACTGGGAGAACAAGCCTGGTGTTTCAAATCTTCTTGAGATTTTATCAGCATCAACCGGTACACCTGTTGAACAGCTTGTTGAAAAATACAAAGGTCAGATGTATGGCACATTCAAGTGTGAGGTTGGTGAAGCTGTTGTTGCAATGCTTGAGCCTGTTCAGCAGCGCTACAAGGAAATCAGACAGGATGTATCATATCTGAACGAAGTTCTAAAGGAAGGTGCAAAGAAAGCATCAGCAAGAGCAGAAAAGACTTTAGAAGACGTTTATAAGAAGATCGGCTTCTACTTGTACTAATTATAAAAAATCTGCTGTAGATCCTACAGCAGATTATATCTTTTCTAGATAGTTGTAATCCTATCTGTCAAATTCAAGAGCCATTCCTTTAGCATCGGATACTATCTTTGAATCTTTTACTACAAGCTCTCCGTTTACAATAGTATGAACAATCTTTGATGAGAATGTTTCACCTGTAAAAGGAGACCATTTGCATTTTGATGCAATATCATCTTCACAAACAGTATTTTGCAAAGACAGATTTACAATTGCAAGATCTGCAAAATAACCTTCCTTAATTGCGCCTCTATCCTTGATGTGGAATCGTTTTGCAACATTAGTAGATGTAACTTTTGCAATTGTCTCTAATGTGATTTCATGCTGTTTGTACAGCTCTAAAAGACTCTGTAGTGAGAACTGAACTGAAGGAAGACCTGAAGCACATTTAAAGTATGTACCTTCTTTTGCAGCTTTTTCATGAGGAGCATGATCGGTTGCAACAGTGGTGATAATTCCATTTTCAAGACCATTTACAAGAGCGCGCCTGTCTATCTCGTATTTAACAGATGGATTGCACTTAAGATAAGCACCTTTTCTTTGATAATCAAAATCAGAGAAGCAAAGGTGAGGAATGCAAGCTTCTGCGGAGATCTGTCTTGTAACAACATCTCCATACATATACTCGCTAAGCATCTTAACTTCTTCTTTTGTTGACAGATGCATAATATGAATTCTTGCACCAGTCTTTTTAGCAATTTCTATTGCAAGGGCACTTGATTTAATGCAGCAGTCTCTGTTTCTGATAACAGGATGCATAGAGAATGGCACATTTTCACCATAAGTTGCTTTTGCAGTTTTTTCATTATCAAGAATTGTTTTTGTGTCCTCACAGTGAAGACAGATAATTGTTTTTGCCTTTTCAAAAATTGATGTAAGCTTCTTTTCATCTTCAACTAGCAGACTGCCTGTTGATGAGCCCATAAACACCTTGATGCCAGCAATTTCTCTTACAGGTGCATTTGCAATTTCATCAATATTCTTATCATCAGCTCCAAGATAGAAACCATAGTTTGCAAGAGAGTCTTTTGCTGCAATAGCTTTCTTTTCATTAATCATCTTCATGGTTGTGCATGAAGGTGAGTTGTTAGGCATATCAAGATAGGATGTTACACCTCCAAGAACACAGGCTCTGCTTTCAGATTCAATTGTTGCCTTATGTTCCATTCCTGGCTGTCTGAAGTGAACATGCTCATCTATAAGACCAGGAAAAACAATATATTCATGGCAGTCTAAAATCTGTGCATCATTATCAATGATGTTTCTATCAATTTTAGCTATTCTTTTTCCCTCAATGAGAAGATCATTTCGTATAATACGCTCTGGGGTAATAAGCAGAGCATTCTTTAAAAGTATTCTGTTCATAATTGCTCCATGTTTTCACTGTATTGTATCGGATCTGAAATATATTATGGCAAATAATACTGATAATTTATTTAAACACCGTTTTAACGGGCAAAATGTTACGGTTCATAAAAAAGAGCGCATATTTAAACAGTATTTTGCAATTGATGCTTATGATATTTCATATAGCAGATTTGATGGAACAGAGTCTAAAGTTTTCAGACGTGAAGTGTTCGAAAGAGATGCAGATGCAGTTGCGATTCTTGCATATGATGTGAAAACAGATGAGGTAGCTCTTATTGAGCAGTTCAGAATCGGCGCATTAAAAGATTCTGACTCTCCTTGGTTAATAGAGATCGTTGCAGGAATGATAGATGGTAATGAAAGACCAGAGATTTCTGCAATCAGAGAGTTAAAAGAGGAAATTGGAGTTTGCTTAACAGAAGATAAGCTTCTAAGAATCTGTGAAGAGTACGCAACTCCAGGTGGAGCATCTGAGAAGACAACTGTATTTATAGCAAATGCCGATCTGTCAGAACTTGCAAACCATGGTGGCCTTGATATTGAAGGTGAGGATATTCGTGTATTTAAAGCACCATTAACAGAGGCTTACAAGCAGATTGGTCTTGGCAGAATTAAAAATGCAGTAACAATTCTTGCAATACAGTATCTTTTGATTGAAAAAGAAAAAGTGAAACAAATTTTCAGATAAACGTAATATAAATCACAAAACAGTAAACAAATTTTGATCCAAAATGAAAAGAAATGTGTTTACATATTGATTTTATTGCTTTTTACTACTATTCTTTGCGCAAAATTATGAAGGTGTTTTTTTATGAAAAATGCAACAAAGTGCATTTTTTTTTGTAATAAATTACCATAAAATTTAATACTGTGTGTGTTAACT
>NZ_JBGVMC010000050.1:0-1848 GCF_045124615.1 Succinivibrio sp. | reverse complement strand
TGTTGAAGAATGGGTTGATGCAAATCATAAGAAGGATAAAAAAGGCCTTCAGGAGTTCATCAACTTGAAGCTTGGTGAACCATGGCACGAAGATGAAGCAGATTTGAACTTATGGGAAAAGCTTGCTCAGAGAAGAGAATTCTATCCTGAAGCCGGTCTTCCTAAAGAAATTCTGATGCTTACATGTGGTGTTGACGTTCAGCAGAACCGTCTTGAAGCCACAGTGTTTGGATGGGGCGCTGATTTTGAATCATGGGGAGTCTGTCATAGGGTATTCTTTGGAGATACCAAACAAAATGAAGTCTGGTCTCAGTTAGATGTCCTTTTGATAGAAAACTTCCGTCTGCAGGATGGAAGAGAATTGCGCATTGCATGTACTCTGGTAGATTCTGGTGACGGTTCCATGACTGACACTGTTTATCAGTACACTAAAGCACGTGAAAAATCACGTGTCTTTTCTTCTAAAGGTTCATCTGTAGCAGGTAAAGACCTGATAGGTCCACCTTCTCAGAATAACCGTTACAGAGCATTTCTTTTTGTGGTCGGTGTTGATGCAGGTAAAAGACTGCTGTTTAACCGCCTTAAAGTAAATGACTTTGGTCCTGCCTATGTGCATTATCCAATGGCACGTGATTCAGGCTTTACAGAAGAATACTTTAAACAGTTAACCGCTGAAGTATTTGAACGTAAGTTTGAAAAAGGACGTGTTAAGGAAGGTTGGAAGAAATTAAGAGAGCGTAATGAGGCACTTGATTGCGCTGTATATGCAACTGCAGCAATTGAGATAGTAAGACCTGCATTCAATCAGCTTTGTGCTCAGGGGGTAAATGCAAATACTGCAGTAATTCAATCAAAGCCAGTTAAAACACGCAAATATTCTAAAGGAGTTATCTAATGCCAGTTTTAAAAAAATATAAAGGCATTCCTTATGAGGTTGCTAAAAAGAAACTTGATGCATTGTTAGATGCCCTAGATGTGGTTTTAACCGGTCAGAGTTACACCATTGGATCAAGAACCTTAACCAGAGCAAATTTAACCGCTATTCAGGAAGCAATTGAGTATTGGTCAGACATTGTTTCTAAGTGTGAAAGTGGTTGTGGTGGTGTAAAAGTTCAAAGAGCTATTCCTCAGGATTTTTAAGATATGACACAGAAAAAACTTCCACGTAAGGCAATGGCCACTAGAGCTAATGCTGTTAAATCTGCAGCAGTTCAGCAAGCAAAAACTCCTACTGCTGTTGTAAAAAACAGATTGGTTGCTAGTGGTTATTCCCATTACGGCGCTTCATATGCTCGAAAGTCCTTAATTGGATGGATGAGCCACAGTGCCTCTGCAGATGAAGATATTGCAGATAACATCAAGCTTTTAAGAGAACGTTCACGCGATCTTTACATGGGTGTGCCTCTTGCAACCGGAGCAATTAAGACCATTAGAACCAATGTTATTGGCTCAGGGCTTATGATGAATTCTCACATAGATCGTGACAAACTCGGACTTACAGAAGAGCAGGCAGTTGCATGGCAAAAGAATACAGAGCGCGAATGGCTTTTGTGGTCTGATTCAACTAACTGCGATGCTGCAAGGATGTGCACCTTTTATGAGTTCCAGGCATTAGCTCTTTTATCAACTTTGATGAGTGGTGATTGCTTTGTTGCTTTACCGTTCATTAAACGTCCTAACTGCCCTTATGATTTAAAACTAGATCTGATTGAGTCTGACAGAATCTGCAATCCGTTGGATTCTTTTAAGGTTACAGATAATTCTGTTGTTGAAGGTGTTGAGGTTGGTCAGTATGGTGAACCGGTCGCCTATTACGTGGCTAAATATCATCCATACTCAATGCACCGT
>NZ_JBGVMC010000049.1:0-1636 GCF_045124615.1 Succinivibrio sp. | reverse complement strand
AACTTGTCTCAAAGCGAGATACATTATATATCTATTTTTCTAGTCGTCAACATATTTTTTAATTTTTTTTCTTCTTTCTCCTTTATCTAGCTAGAGTTTCTGCTTATTTATGCTTTTTTATGAATAATATTTTTGCCTTTTTATTAACTATTTTGAGTTAATTATTGATTTTAGGTAGGCAATCTGAATTTTCTGTAGCTCTTCAGGAGTAACATCAACTTTGCTTTTTAGTAGTTCAAGAAGTAGTTTTTGTCTTTTTGAGACCTTGTTAAAGTTTTCATTTTTTGCAAAATCAGGAAAGTTTTTGTATACCTCATCTCTCATGAAGTTGTAGATATCAGGAAGTTTATCGAATTTAGTAAACAGGATATAAAGAGTATTTAGATAAAAGAATTCTATAAAAGGCCATTCAAGTTCCTTTTTGAACAGTGAAAATGCACCTACAAGTTTGTAATATTCAAGTACAGCAAGTTCTATATCAAGTCTGTCTAAATGATGACTTGCATTATTTGAATTAACTGTTGATGACAGATTTTCACAATAAAAATAGAAGATCTCATCTATCAGATATGTATCCTTGATATAAAGACTGATTACTTTAGTTAGATAATTGTCTTCATAGGCACATTTGACAGGAAAAGCTATATCGTTATCAGTAAACAGTGCCTTTTTGTATATATGGCTTGTAAAAAACAGATTTCCATTATTTCCATATGATGGAAGATGGTAGTCAAAAAAGTTTTCTATTCTCTTGTGTTCTACTGCAAGATCCTGACGAGTCTTGCTGTGCTCTAGAGTTTTCATACTTTTTTCTATAAAGGATATATCTTCGCTTTTTATATGATTTACGTTAGTACCTTTTATCAGAATTTCATCATATCTGTGTTTGTCTATAATGTTTTTTACTTCCTGATATAAATGAATATTTACAAAATCGTCTGAATCTACAAAAGCTAAGTATTCACCTTTTGCAATAGCAATACCTTGATTTCTAGCACCGCCTTGTCTTTGGTTTTCATCATAGGTTATTACAGATATCAGCGACGGAAATTTTTTTTCCCATTCAACTAGTTTGTCAAAAGTTTTATCTTCTGAATCATCGTTGATGGCAATGATTTCGTAAAAACTCTTATCTAGAGTCTGTTCTGTTAGCGACTTTAAGCACCTGTCAATTTGCTTTTCCACGTTAAAGCAAGGAACGATAACGCTGATTAGAGGCTGGTTCACAATAAATCCTATTATTATTAAATTCAAAGCTGAATATTATTCTATAACTTTATTTTATAAACGGCAAAAACAAGATAGGATTTATTGATTATTATTTTGGTAAGATGGAGCAAGTGACGGGAATCGAACCCGCGCTAGAAGCTTGGGAAGCTTCAGTTCTACCATTAAACTACACTTGCAAAAATGCCTGTAAAGACAGGCATTTATATTACATCAAATATCGTTAAATTGCCAACTTTCTTTTTATATATTGGATACTGTCAATAATGGTGTTTGTATCAGTAGCTGAAGATGCTGATGTAACACATTTGAGTCCTTCATAAGGACCATCAAGGATTTCACCATAACTTGTAAGAGGTAGCACCTGACCTAGGATCTTAAGACCGAAGGTTTTCACTTCTCTGCAAGT
>NZ_JBGVMC010000048.1:0-7448 GCF_045124615.1 Succinivibrio sp. | reverse complement strand
ATATAGATAGTTACAAAACATTTGATCGTATGATACCTGCTCAAGATCGATTAACAGGTATTGGCCTTGGTAATCTAGTAGCATTACCTTTGCAATGTGAGCCATTAAAGAAAGGCAATTCTTGTTTTCTAGATGAGAATTTTGTTCCTTATCTGTATCAGTTTGAAAGGCTAGCCTCTCAAGAAAAACTATCTGAGTCATTTATAAAATCAAAAATATACAAAAATTCAACTAGAGACAGTTTTTCTTCTTCATCACTTTTATCTGATCGATCTTTTTATTCTCAAGAATTATATAAACAATGTTCAGATAATATTTTTGAATTAGCCAAAATCGATCTTGATACTACAAAAAAAGTGGACTTAAATTATAAAAATAGTCATGAATTCTTTACAAAAGATATGTTCAAAGATGGGATCTTTAAAATTTACATTAGAGATTCTATTTATGTCAAGCATTCAGATGTTTCTCCTCATGTAATCTCTATACTTAGAAAAATATCCTCCTATGCAAATCCACTTTATTACAGAAATTTCAGCAATAGCCACTACAACATCAAAGAGCCAAGACGCATCTTATGCTATGAAGATTTGAAGTATTTTATTAGTAACAGTTGCCTATTAGGTACCTATTTTTTCAGTTGATAAAAAACTACACTTCTAGCAACGAAATTTGTTTAGGAGTGTGTCACCATGGCAACTATTAAAATCGATCCGCAGACTACCAGAGAAATCATTAAAGATATCACCACCTCTACTCTTAGTGCATATCAGCTTGGTCACAAGTATAAGCTCAGTAAAATGACTATTGACCGCATCGGCAGAGAACATCTTGGAACTGACATCTATTCTAGAAGAGAGAAACTTGCCTTTGCAAGTCTTTGTGCTCTGATAAAAGATTTTCGTGACAGAAATTATTCTCTGACATCAATTGCCGACCAGCTTGGTATCTCCAAATCAAGTATTTTTGATATCATCAAAAAGATAAAGAGCCAGACCACTGAGGAAGCCACTCCTGCTGAAGATAATGAGGTACAGGTGATTTCTATTGAACCTAAAATTGAGGCCGACTCTAAATTACTAGCATCCCCATCCCCAACACCAGTAGCTAAAGAAGAGCATCCTGCAACAACAGAGAGATTTAACATCAGGAACTATCATCGCTGGGCTCCCCAGCGTAATAATCATCATTCAATCAGACCAAGGCAAAGACTAAAAAACAGCAGAAGTCCTCATGGCTATATAAAAATCTGCTTCAACGATATTCAAATAACCTTTAACCCGGCTCAAAAAGAAGCCGAGGATGTCATCACCAGAATCCTCAGCGGAATAAATTCATAGGGAGGAAGTAATGTCTATTCTATCCGGAACTGGCAAAATCTATATGGTTCGAGAACCAGTTTGTGGTCGTTTTGGCATGCACAGACTATTAGCCATGATTTCATCAAATTCACTTGGTGTCAAATGGAACGGGCTCGATGAGATTACAGTGGTTACCTTCAATAAGCGAAAGACGATTTGTAAGCTTTTGCATATCGATTCCTGTGGTATTGACTGTACCACTCGTATTCTTAATACGGGCAGATTCCAGGTAATGCTTGATGAGGAGCAGATACCTATTCATTTGACCCGTGATGAGCTGGAGACACTGCTGATGGAGGGAACTGCACCAGACAAAGCTTTTCCTCTCAAGATAGCCTGTTAAATAAAATAAAAACTATAGTGCATACTTTTACTGCAGAAATATATGTATAGTTTTTAGATCTATTAATTGCTTTGATTTTTAAGTAAGATAGTAAAACTATTTTACTTTCAGATCTAAAGAGCATGATTAATTTTTTCAGAAAAAGAGCTAAGAATTCACCTTCCGGACTAAAATCTGGAGAGGTAGACTTTTCCTTAATGACTAAAGAGGAAATAGCTGCTTATTATGAAAAGAAGATGCAGCAACAGGCTGAAAATCAGACAAAAATCATTCAGAATCTCAGAGGCGAGCTTTCAAAAAGCACTGAAAAGCTGCAAAAACAGCAGAGCTCCTTAACTCAGACCAAAGAGCAGCTTTCTACTGTAAAACAGGAGCTCAACAATACAGAATCAAAGCTTAAATCCACTCTCAATGAGCTTTCATTTACAACAACAGAGCTAAATAAAACAAAGGAAGAAATTTCCCAAAAGCAGGAAGAAATATCAAAAAAACAGGATGAAATTTCAAAGCTAACCAAAACGGTTAACAGTTTCAAAGATCTGCTGACCAATGCTCTGGATAACGTCCGTGAGCGTCATTACGATTTCTTTGATTGCCTCAAGGATGAAAATATCCCATCGGTTGACATCTATAACCTCAAATCACTAAACATTTACTTTGAGGGGCTGATTACCAACCTCTTAAACAGTCTTTCTGCCCTTTACACCCATCGCAATGTAGCCCTTGGGCTTGGAACCTCTGAAAAGACAAAGAAAGGACAGGTCGTGCCGGATAATGAGGATTACAGTTCTGATGCACAAGCCCAGAAGGATGGGGCTTCTGAGCTTGAAAAAGCAGCTTCATACACCCGTGAAGATAGTGATGAGAAGGACTTTGAAGAACAATCCTCTGAATTAAAAGTTTCTGCAGATAAAATAAAAGCCGCTCCTGTTAAAGACAATCCTGATGGTCTTACACCAGAGCAGGTTGATAATGTGATCCTGTCAGGCTGTACCACCAGAATAAAATCAGGAACGGAAGGCCTTTTTGAAATAACCTCTCTACTTAAGAATTCCGCCGAGGAATTCAAAAATGATACCAGCAGTCTTAATGAGACCTTAAGAAAGGAAAAACACTATGTTTCCACCACCTCCGGCAATACAGTGGCAGGCATTATCTCATTTGGAGGAAAGCAGGATATTACAATGTACTGCAGTGAGTGTGGTTGTCAGCGAGACTTCAAATATCTGCACAAGAACAAGCGCATTAATGAAACACTTACTGTGGATGGCAGTCTGCAGAATATAAGAAAGGTTCTGTCTTCTGTACAGCTTGTCAAGTGCTGCACCTGTGGTGCCCAGTATGAAATCAATCCAGCTGAATTCTCTCAGGTAAATTTCACCAGAAATTCAGACGCCACAGTAGAGAATTCAGACAATGCTTTGAATGCATCCGGGGCAGGTTCAGAACACGTTCAGGACGAGTCTAAGACAGATAAAAACGTGAATAAATCAGCTTTAGCTGATGCTCAGCATTCAGATTCAGACGCAGAGCCTGTAAGCAATACAGCAATAGTCCAGCGCGAAAGAAAGAAGCTTTATAGACAAATCAGAAATAATCAGGACGCTGTTACCGACAGCTCTCTGCCATCAGAGAACGCTTTTATCTATGAAGGAGGAAAGCTTCCTGTCATCAATCCTTTCGGTTTTAACGCTGAAGTTTTCGGCCATGCTCCAGCCTTTATAAAATCAAAACTCTCTACAGCATTATATGCCATCTGCGCAAGCCAGTTTTCTCAGCTTGGAGCACCTAAGAACAGAATATTCTGTTATTTTGAAGGAAACGGCTTTGACTTTGGTAGAGAGCATTTAACAGGTGCAATCAATGCCTTTGCCAGAGCTTATCTGCATTCTGTTACAAAGCAGATTAAAAAGGATATTCTGAGCAACTGTCCTGTCATTATCATGGATGAAAGTACACTAAGGGTAAATGATATCGCCAGAATAAAACAGGCTGAAGGCAAAGGCATCAAATCTCAAATCTGGACTATGAATACATCCTGGACTTCAGAGTTACAAGCTTCCTGGTACTGTGTATCTCCATCCCGCAGTGCTGATGTGGTAATTGATATACTCAAGAATGATTTAAAAAATCAGGACGGTAATGTTGTACCAAAATACCTGCTAACAGATGGCTATGCTGGATATGATGCTGGAATCAAGGAGTTAAATAAAATTAAAGGAGTATTTCTGAATAGCTGTCGCTGCATGACACATGGAAGACGCGGTCTGTGGAAATACTTACGAAATAACAGAATACTTGATGTATACAGTCAGCTGTTGCCTGAAGGCTCTTCTTTCTTTGATTTCAAGGATAATCTGGAGAAGTACCGCCAGACTAAAAAAGGTAAGAAGCTGACGGATAACAGTGTAGCTCTGCTGACCATATTCTATCTGATAAACGCTTTGTTTGTTATTGACTCTAGTGTAGTCAGAAAGCATGGCTATATCTGCACCACCGAAGAATTCAAACAGGATTTACTAAAGGCCAGAACTAAGTATTCCCAACCAATTGCAGATACTCTGTTTGATACCATCAGACTTTATATTGCCAACAATCCTAAGATTATTGTACCAAGAGTCTCTAAGGAAGGGGTAATCAGATTTACTCAGAATAAACGCTACCCCGAGTCTGCTGCTCTTATTTATCTGCTCAACTTTGAAACTGAGCTTAAGCGCTTCACCGAAAGTGCGGATATTGAGCTTTCAACCTCCAAAGCAGAACGTAGTCTGAAGTTAGGTATCTGCTCAAGAAAGGCTTTTATGACACTTAGTTCAGAGGATGGAGGACATGCTTTTGCAGACTATCAGACTATTGTTAACACCTGTATTTTAAACAGAGTTCCTGTTCTGTCCTATATAATCTGGCTGGTTGCCAATATCAAATACCGCATGCAGCTTTTAGAGCAGGAAGGTCGTGGTGTCGCTATGGGACTTTGTATGCCTAAGAAAGAGAGAATCGTTGTGACACATGCCGACGGTACCATTACAAAAGAGCTCATATCGATGTATGACAAGCGTAACATCACAGACTTTGACAAGATTGATGTTAAAGGACTTGCTCCTTACGATTACAGAAGATACCTTGATGATCATAATCCAAGAGTCTAACCTAGCCTTCTAAGATCAGATCGTTACTCTATTTCTCAAATCTCCGATTATTCCTCACTTTCCAATTAAAACACCTTCCCTTAGCAGATCTGCTGTACCTTTTAGTCTAGAATAATTGAAACAGGTCCCCATTGATCTTAGATCAGATCCTGACAAAAAAATCAAGGTACCTAATAATTCACTGTTACTTAGAGTATTCAGGATTTACTTTGTGGTAAATACCTTTTCTAAGTATGGTTAGTGGTCTAATACAACCTTTGATTATTACGCACTAAAGGATCTTTTAATTCGCAATTTTTGCATTTTGAATTCGCACTAAAGGATCGCCTCATTTTTTTATTTGGATCAATGTCTTTAAAATAGCGATGAGCGTTAGCCCATCGCCGTTACTTCTAGCGTCAGCTTGCTGGCGCCTATCTGTTATGATTTAGATTATATTTTTGCGATATCTCACGCATATTACATTTACCATCTAGAACGATGGTGGTCGCGTTATGGATCACCCTGTCAATAAGGCTTTCTGTTTCACAACCACTTCCTAGTTGGTCCATCCAGTTGCTAAAGCTATGTTGGGAGCAAAAGATCGTACTTGATTTTCCAAGTCTGTCCTCAACAACATCAAATATCAATCTTTTGAGCTCTTCTGATATTGGTCTTGATAACCACTCATCTAGAATGAGTAAGGCTGGTGAGGATAATCTCTTTCTAAAGGTTGAGCGTCTTTTTTCAGGGGTAGCCCTCCACTCGCAGAATTCCTGATCTAAGTCAGGCATTCTTACGTATTTGACCTTAAAGCATTTCTCAATAGCAGCATTAGCAATACAGCAGGCAAGGTAGGTTTTACCTGTACCAGTTGAGCCTTCAATTACGATATTGTTGCCATAACGCATGAAATCGCAGGTGCACAAATTAACAACAGTCTCTTTGCTTAGATGCCTACCTTCTTCAAAGTACATGTTATCTAAGAAAGCTTTAGGCTCTCTTAGGTGAGCGGACTTTCTTAACTTAAGTATGGTCTCGTTAGAACGACTAGTGTACAAACGGTCGATTACCATTGAGAACTTGTCTTTAAAAGGCATATCTGCACAAACATCTAGAGTCTCAACTTCATTAACATAATCTGCTAAGTCCTTTAACTTAAGTTGTACTAGCTTTTGGATGGTGTCATAACTTAAGACGGATGCTTTTGGTAAAGGTTTCATATTAGCCATTTAATTGCTCCTCATCTGATAAAGTTTTATTGCCTTCATTTACACTGTTTTGTTGGCTTTCAATAAGATTCTTATAGTAATCAGCACCTCTTAAATGAACTTCGCTGTCACTTGGTTGAGTTTTATCCTGTGGGAGCTTAAGATCATTAGTAGCCGATTTACCTTCGAGAGATAGAATGATAGGTTTAAGTTGGCCGTATCTAGGGGTACTAACTCTTGTAAGAGCTATACTGCAAGCTCTTTCTAATAGGTTCTTGCCATACTTAGAGGAAAGATTAAGTACTGACAAAGCCGAGTTGTACCCTTGTTCTTCAAAGCTGACAGAATCAAATATTTTTTCCACCACCTTTAAGGTATTAGGTCCTGTTTTAGAAGCCCAATCAATAAGCCTTTGTTTATCAAACCTAGGTTTATTAAATTCAGGAGGTAAATCCTCTTTGTGAGTGCTATATTTGTTCCTATCAGTGTCAGCAAATCGAGGGTGAGAGGCGATAAGCTCGTTTTGAAAGTAAATCTTCACAGTAGTAGCGGTTGCACTAACTGTTACTAATTCACCTCTTAATCTGTATGAAACTGAGTAGTGATTGTTTCTGAATATAATATGACTATCGGAGCATACCTTTACATTAAGCTTTCGCTCTGGTATTTCATACGGAACTATAGGCAGATTCTGTAAAGAAAGCTGCTCAACTTCCTTCCATATTGAAGTTCTTGTACCTTCTCGCTTTTGAAAAGGTGTATCGTTGTATTCTTTAAGCTTCACTTTTACCGCATCTTGCAATTGAGCTAAGCTCAAAAAGTTCATGTTGCGACACTTGGCGATAATTGAGGTGGTAATATCTCCTACAACGCCTTCTGCTGTTGCTTTATCTCTTTTATGCGGAATTCCGCATAATCAAAGTTATGCGGAAAAAAGTAAAATGCTGAAATATGCATTTTTAGCTACATAAAATCCTTATTTGAAGCAAAATCACGTTTTATTATTTCAGCATTTTATTTTGACTATAATAAGCAGAATTGATTTAATTTTTCCTCCTCACTTAATCCTTTATTTCCGCTAGATTTAGCTAGGTTTGATGTTCTTTCAGCTGCCTTTGTAATGGCTTTTGCTATATCTTCTGTATCTGATTTTGCATAAATCATGGTTGTATCTATAGAACTATGACCTAAAAAGTCCCTAATAATTGAAATGGGAATGCCATTCTTGTACATAACGGTTGCAATGGTGTGGCGGAGCTGGTGGCAGTGTAATTTTTCTGGAAAGTCTGGATGCTTAGCATGAATCTGAGTGCTGTAGCGTTGTAACATCTTATTAACAGTTGTTTGGTTCAAAGCTGTCTTGTGCTCTCCATGTTCGATATAAAACAGTAAGTCATTGCAGGTT
>NZ_JBGVMC010000047.1:0-5293 GCF_045124615.1 Succinivibrio sp. | reverse complement strand
AGTGGAGTGGTGTATAGAAATTGTTATTTTAAAGATAAATTTAATGAAGATTTCAAAAAAATTTTTAATTATTCATTTTCAGAATCATTCAGAGCTGATGGGTTTAGATTTTATTGGTATTTAAAAAAAGGAAGAGTATATTTTAAAAATAAAACATGTAGTGTATATAATTATTCTACTGAAGGAATTTGGGCCAGCCTAGATTATGTTTCTCAAATTATTGCTCATGCGAAGTTATTTTTTGCTATGTCTGAATTTTTTACTGACAAAGAATATTATAGAAAACAGAGCATTATAAAACTAATGACCTTGCAGAAAAACAAATGCTCGTTAGATACAATTACTGAGAAAGAAAAAGATGAATTAAAAAAGTTATTGTTATTACTTAATATTCATAAGAAGAATATAGTATCTAGAGTGTTTTCTTCTTTTTATATCCTATTATGTAGGATATTTTCTAATTTCTTGTTTGGAAATAAAAAAATGTTATTTAAAGTCTATATAACCCAAATAAGAAATAAGAATAAATTAGCACTATATATGCGTTCAAATTGCACGAAATAATAGGAACCAATTTGCACTTTGAATCTGGTTATAACTACAAAGATTTCTGAAAATACAGATTACCGGCTGAATATCTAGTGTTGTTTGTTTTGATAGCCTATGTGTTGATATATTTTCATATATTCAATTTTACAATAAAAATTACGACTGTTTTGATTTGTAACAAATAATCTGTATGTATTAAGAAGCTGTATAGAGTATATTATGGATAATGTATATGATAAAAGTATTGAAGAAGAATGGTATAAAGATAATTAAATTTTTGGGAATTACTTTTTTTTAAAAGATTGGTAACTATTCAGAACCCCATAGGTTCATGAACTGATTTTAACATTACTCAGTCTTTCACAGACTGAGAGTTCTTTTGAAATTTACATTGTGAACCAGCTCACAGAGTTTTATAAAAAGGCTTTTTTCTGAGAGCTGTTAAAAATCGCTCTATAAGCGCATATAAAGCGATTACAGAGGGACTCTTTTTAAGGCTTTTGTTTTGTCATTTTTTCATGCCATCGATCTGTAGAGGGCTTAAAAGATCGTTACCGATCATTTTGAGAAGCATTATCAAGTTGAAATTTAGCTATCGCTAATGCTAAAAATCGCTGTTGGTATAATAACAGCAATAGAAAAGCAAAGGTGATTCAATGGATTTCAACGAGTTAAAGCAGGATGCAGAAAAGATATGTCAGGAGCTAAAAGATAAAGCTCCTGCAGATTTATCTGTGCTTGTACTCTCGTTGTCAACCATCATCAAGATGATGATAAACATGTTTTCTGGTGTAATGGAGCAGAATGAAACTTCGTTAGAACAAAATAAGAAGTTGAGTTTAACCATTGAATCCCTGCAAGATGAAATAAAAGAGCTTAAACGTCAGTTAGGACAGAACTCAAATAACAGTTCAAAGCCACCATCAAGTGATGGTTATGCGAAGAGTCCGAAGAAGAGAAGTTTAAGGAAGACATCAGGGCTGAAAGCTGGAGGACAGAAAGGACATAAAGGAGCCAATTTGTCAGTACCACATGATCCTGATGAGGTAAAGACACATATACCAGATAAATGTAAGTGCTGCAGTAATCTGACAAGCTGTTTAGCCTCCGATAATGTATTTGCCTGTGACAGTTCCAGATATGTAATCGAAGCCAAAATTACAACACATGTTGTAGAGCATCAGCTGATAACTGCAAAGAACTGTCCTTGTGGAGAGAAATCTTTGACAGGAGAATTTCCAAAGGATGTAAAGGCATATGTTCAGTATGGAGACAGCCTTACAGTTCTGTCGGGATTATTAAGTACTTATGGAGCTGTAAGTTTAAACAGAATACATGTACTGTTAAGCAGCTTACTTAATATCAGTATTACACCAGGCACTATCTGCAGCATGGTTAAACGCTGTGCTCAAAAGGTAGGTCCTGTAATGGAAAAGGTAAAAGAACTGTTAATCAAAGCAGATGTAGGTCACTTTGATGAAACCGGTCTTAGAGCTTTAGGTAAACTGTTCTGGGTACATAACTCATCTAACAGCAAGCTTACATATCAGACAGTAAACTGTAAACGAGGCTCTGATGGTATGGATGACAATGGAGTACTACCTGACTTCACTGGTGTTGCATGCCATGACGGCTGGACTTCATATCAAAACTATGAAGATATAGAGCATGCTCTATGCTGTGCTCATTTATTAAGAGAGCTTAATGCTGTTAAAGAGAATGAAGAGAACCATAAATGGGCTGATAAATTCTCTGAACTGCTGTTAGGTATGAAATCAGCTAAAGAGATTGCAATCAGCAAAGGTATCAGCGAGTTTTCTAAAGAGAGACTAGAAGCCTTCAGTAAAGAATATGATGACATCATGAAACTTGCTGATAAGGAAAGTCCACCTCCAAATTCTGATAAGAAAACGAGAGGCAGAAGAAAACTAGGCAAGACCAGAGCTCTGATTGAACGACTGAAAAAGTTCAAGGAAGACGTGTGCAGATTTGTACATAACTTTGCTGTACCTTTTGATAACAATCAGGCTGAGCGTGATGTTCGCAATGTAAAAACAAAGGTAAAAGTCTCCGGATGTTTCCGAAGCTTAGAAGGTGCTCAGAACTATGTTAAGTTAATGTCATTCATCAGTACCGGTAACAAGCATGGCATAAGTGCATTTGATGCATTAACCGCTGCTTTTTCTGGTAATGCTGACATTATCTTAGGCGATGGTTCTGAATAGTTACAAATAAGAAATTAAATACTGATGGTGTTAATACTGATATCTTTGGTAAAACCTTAGAGCTTCACAGTGACAATGGTGCTCCAATGAGGGGATCCACCATGGTATCAAAATGCATTGAGCTTGGATTATCCTGTACTTATAACAGACCAAGACATAGTAACGATAATGCTCATATGGAAGCATCATTCAGATTGCTAAAACATGGCCATGAAGTATTAATACCTGAGAGCTTTGATTCTCTTAAACATGCTCGTGAGTGGGTTAATGAATATTACAATTGGTACAACAATAAACACCGTCACAGTGGCATTTGCTTTATAACTCCTCAAGACTGTTATGAGGGCAAAGGCGAAGCAATAATGGCTAAACGTAACAAAATCATGGATGAGTTCTATAAGACACATTCAGAGCAAAAGAATTTAGCTGAAGCTACAGGCAAAAGAAAATATTGGAAGATGCCTAAAAACGCTGTTGTTATGCCGTTTTATACAAAGAGATCAAAAGTTAAAAATAAGATCCGGGCACAGAAGCTTGATAGTGGAAAGTGTGCTAATATAGGTAAGAGTGATGAGCTAAAGCTGGCGAGTTAAAGAAAAAGTTTCCTTTTCTCCCCACACCCCTCATATCCTTTAAAAAGAAATGTGAGGTAGCTCATAATATTGAAAGTTACGTCACAAACTAACTGTACAATAAGCGGTACTTGTGCACAAAATACTGGTGATGAGCCAGCATTTAAGTCAGAAGTTGATATTGATAAAATAGATTTTTCATATGACGATTATAAAGATGGAAAACAAGCTTTGTTTATGCAAACATCTGGTGTTTTGTACAGAAATGTCTATTTTAAAGATGAGTATAATAAAGATTATAAGAGAATCTTCGATTATTCATTCCCAGAATCATTCAGAGCTGATGGATTTAGATTCTTTTGGTATATGAAAGCAGGTAAGGTTAGATTTGATAATAAAATCTGCAGTGTATATAATTACAATGATTCTGGAATATGGGCTAGTTTGTCAGAAGTATCTCAGATAATAGCTAATGCAAAAGCATTTATTGCATTTTCTGAATTCTTTGAAGATGATAGTGATTTTTATAAAGAAAGTTGCATGCATCGTTTATCTTCTTTAAAAAATTATAAAAATATTAAAGATAAAATATCAAAAAAAGATATCAATGCATTAACTAAGATAATGTCGTTGTCGCAAATAAAAAGACTAAGTTTTTTTTTTGAGAGATGTACCTTTAGAATTTTAATTGTAATTTCTTCTTTATTGCGAATTATTCCAATTAGTTCTTTTAGAAAAAATATCTCAAAATACCGAAATAACAGAAGACATCTTTTAAAAACATCAAAGCTATGGGATATATTGTAAAGTCCCTTGACACTAATCACTTGATACTAATCGGATGTCAGAATATTTTATTATGAATAAGTCCTAACTTATATTGAATGAGAGTATTTCTCGAGAGTACAAAGGTTTATTGTAAATGAAGTTTATTAAACGATTAAAGAACTATATTTATATTAAAAGATTAAATAATCTTATCAAATCATATAAATATGTTCATATAATGTTCAATGATAAATTTAATAAACCTTTTGTTGATTTTTTGAATCAGCATTTTAACAATGATGAGCATCTAATTCTCTGTAAACATTTTTTTAAAGAATTTCCTATGCCTACAGGAAAAAATGTTATTGAGATAAATTCCCTAAAAGGCTTAAAATTTGACAACTGCGATAAGTTGATTTGTCATTCTTTGTTTGATCCTGACTTGGTTGATTATTTATACAATAATCAAAATCTTCTAAAAGAAAAAGCTCATTGGGTGATTTGGGGAGGTGATTTATATCAAGCTCCAAGAGATGAAAAGAGTGATTTAGTTAGAAGGCTGTTTAAAGGTTATATTGCATGTATTCAAGGAGATGAATTACTTGCAAAAGAAAAATATAACAGCAATGCTAATTTGTATTACGCCCTGTATCAACCTGTAATAACCGAATCTATATTAAATCAAATACATCCTCATAAAAGCGATTTTATTAATATCCAAATAAACAATTCCGCTGATGTAACCGTCATTGATATGTTACAGACTTTATCAAAATTTAAAGATAAAAATATTAACATTTACACTATTTTATCTTATGGGGATAAGGATTGTATTAACGAAATATTAAAAACAGGAAAGAGTATTTTTAAAGATAAGTTTAAACCAATAATGGATTTTATGAATCCTACTGAATTTGCACAACATATTGCAAATTTAGATATTGTTATTTTTAATCAAAATAGACAGCAAGGTGTAGGAAATGCGTTTCTTGCAGGATACTATGGCAAAAAAATCTATATAAAAAAATTTTTAACATCTTATAAATATTTAACAAATCTTGGTTTAGAGATTTTTGATACAGATGCAATAAAGGATTTATCATTCAATGAATTTGTTGCTATAACTCAAGAGCAAATTAGTAAAACAAAGAAAAGTGCTAAAATTTATTATGATGAGTC
>NZ_JBGVMC010000046.1:0-2206 GCF_045124615.1 Succinivibrio sp. | reverse complement strand
TGCCTCATCAGCAAATGCTGAAGTTGCAGTCAGTGCCATTGCAGCTATTGCACTTTTACAAACTTTCATAAATATATCTCCTAAAAACAAGTCATTTTGACTATGAGTAAAAGATACGATTATGATTGTTCTTGCTCAATATTAAGGTTGCTATTTGCTCTGTAATGGGGATAAAAAAGTGCAAATGATGTTTTATGGAGAGTGATATGTTTAATTTTGGTGCACAAAAAAAATGGATAAATCTGGTGCAAAAAAAAAGAACAGTAAGACTGCTCTTTTTTGTTCAACTCTATTTAGTTGCTTTCATCCTGCATCTGTGAGTTGATTTCTTCCTTTTCCTTATATCCTTTACCTTTTGCAAGGATAACTTCTTCAAGATCTTTTACAATCTGTACTATTTCAAAAACTTCTTCTGCGGTGAAATTTGAACAGCTTTTTATAAGATAAGAATCAACTTCCATTTCAAGTAACTTAGTTTCATCCTCATTTGCATCAGCAGCTCTGATAAGTACCTTACCAGAATCATCTAAAGTTGCTGTCTGTTCAATCTTAAAATCCTGATTTTCAAATAATGGATAAAACATATAAACTCCTTGAAATGACCTGTGCAATTATACACAAATATCTTTTATCAGCAACAAAGGTTTTAACGAAAGACGGCAATTTTTCATTCCGAATTTATTCATATTGAAAGCAGATAGTAATTATTAATCTTGTACAACAATCATTTATATTATGTTGTTATCTGAATATAAGTTTGCACATTTGTTCAATATGAGCAGTGATATCCTTTTGATGAGTCATAACATTGCAAGTACACTGTATTATAAAAAAGAACAAGCAAGAAATGATCTATTAAGTGCAATTGGTTTATCTCAGTATTCACAATCTGTTATTAATTGGAAGAAAGTCTCATATAGCTCCACAGAGGCACTAACAGACTCATCATTACAACCAGTTACATCAGCAAGCTCTCATGATAGTTCAAAGATACTTTCTGACAAACAAAGAGTTGATGAAGTATCTGATGAGATAAAACGCAATATCCGTATGGCAATGATTGCTAACAGTATGGGGGCACTATCAATGATTGGCAGTGATAATGATATCAATGAAGACGGTTCAGATAGAGCTGTATCAGATGATACTATTATTACCTTAAGAAATAATCTTTTAAATGCCATTGATAATGAAATGATGCTACAAGGCAACGATGCAGGTCAGTGTTATTTACAGCTTGTTGACTGTTATACATCTGTATATAACTACATGACAGCAAAGCTTAATGGTGAAAACGGCATAGATACAGTAACACTAAAACAAAGTGAGCCAGCTTTTGTTCTAGCTCATGACAGATATGGTGATTCTACAAGAGCTGATGAGATTGCACAGCGTAACGATGTAATCAATCAATCCTCTTTTTATGCCAGTAGGAGAATTTATACTGTCAAGAAAGTAACTTTTGTATAGTAACAAATACCTCGCAAAGACCTATAATTAAAGTAAGAAATAAGAGAGGTTCTTGTGCTATGAAAAAGTTATTTATAGCTTTATTTGCTGTTTCTTTAAGTCTGTTTAGCATTCCTTCATTTGCTATTGCTGATGATTACTATACTTTGCCTTCATGGGAAGATTATCCAGATAAAAGTGCAGAGATGGACCGCAGAGTTTTTGAATCATTATCTAAATCAGATTGGAGAAAACAAAGTATACGAGAAACACCAAAAGTATTTAATCTTACTATAGATGGAAAATCAAGAGAATGTTATTACGATGGAAGTGATATTATCTGTGAGTGATAAATGAAAGATAATGAAGTTTCTTTGAATATTGGAGGTTCAGTTTTTAAAAATTGGACCTCTTTTACTATTACATCAGAATTAAATACAATCAGCCCTGCCTTTTCTGTAGGGGGGGGACGATGTACAAGTCAAAATCGGAAACAACCTTGTACTTACAGTCATGATTAAAAATGACAGTATTTTGTACAACTCTTAAAATTTGACTGTATTGTCGGAGTAACAGTTCTTCAATCTACAAATTCAAAAACTACTCTAATGCAATTTGACGAATAGAAAAACACAGATATTCAAAAAGAAAAGATTGTTTTTAAAACAAAAGATTTATGACAGCTTAAAATAAAGATCGGGCATAAAGCCCGATCCTGGTGACAAATTAAGGAAAATTACTTGAATGGATTTTCTGT
>NZ_JBGVMC010000045.1:0-4303 GCF_045124615.1 Succinivibrio sp. | reverse complement strand
GAACTGTCCTAAGTATTTATCTGTAAATTCTTTATCTTTTAGAATCTCAAGACCATCAAAGAGTTTTTCTTTGTATTCTCTGTTATCACTGCCATCTTTGCCAATAGTTAAATATGTGGCAAACATATCCATTAAAAGAGTCTTACCAAAGCGTCTTGGTCTTGTGAAAAAGAGTACAGAAGAAGGCTCTGTAAAGACATTCTTTAGATAAGGTGTCTTATCAACATAGTAATGACCTTTGTTTCTTAATGAAACAAAGTCCTCATTGCCAAGTGGCAATGGTTTGAATGTCTTTTCAGTCATTTTTTATATCCAGAATATATAGTAACAATATGTAGTTTAGCTTAAAAATACATTGTTTCAAACTGTTTATAACTCATTATAAATGCTGTTTTATCATCTTTTAACAAAACAAATGATAGATAAGTGTGCAATATTTGTTTATCAATATAAAAATTCGAATTCTCCGATCATTTTGGTACAATATTGCATCTTTGAAACAGCTTGTCAGAAAAAATACTTTTTTGTGAATTTGCTGTTTTTGAATTGATATTTTTTGTTTTAGTAACTTCTTTAACTTGAAATATCAAAAGGATAGCTAATGTACTGTTTTGAGATGTCTTTTCCTTTTCAAAATTGAAACGATGACATATTTTTTCTCATTTTTAGACTTTACTATCCTCTAAGGCTGCCAATATAAGCAAGCCTTAATGATCCTCTGTTTACTCAAGAGGATGATGTCAATTCATAGGAATATTTATGTTTACAACTACAACAACCTTTATTGTGTACATCTTTTCAATGATTGTCATTGGTCTGATTGCTGCACGTTCTACATCTTCACTTTCAGACTATGTGCTAGGCGGTCGCCGTTTAGGAAGAGTAATTACAGGTCTTTCTGCAGGTGCATCTGATATGTCAGGCTGGCTTTTAATGGGGCTTCCTGGTGCATTGTTTGTATCAGGTATTTCTCAGGCTTGGATTGCTATCGGTCTTACCATAGGTCAGTGGTGCAACTGGAAATTCGTAGCCGCAAGATTACGCTCATTTACAGCAAATGCATCAGATTCTCTGACACTGCCAGATTATTTTGCTGCCCGTTTCATGGATAAGTACAGAATCACTGCAATCGTATCTGCTGTTATCATTTTAATTTTCTTTGTTGTTTACTGTTCTTCAGGAATGGTATCAGGTGCAAAGCTCTTTGAGCAGACTTTCAAGCTTGATTATCAGAATGCACTTTTAATCGGTGCAGTATCAACTATTCTATATGTATGTATTGGTGGATTCTTAGCTGTAAGCTGGACAGATGCTGTTCAGGCAACCTTAATGATTTTTGCTCTTATCATCACTCCTATCATTATTCTGACTGATATTGGATCTGTTAATGAAGCAAACGAGCTTGTATCATTAAAATCAGTTAATATGTCTAATATTCTAAGTGGTACAACACTAATCGGTCTAATCTCTTTAGCAGGCTGGGGCTTAGGTTATGTAGGTCAGCCTCATATTCTTGTTCGCTTTATGGCAGCATCTACTGTTCGTGGTATGGGCGGAGCAAGAAGAATCAGTATCTCTTGGATGATTTTCTGTCTGTTAGGCTCTGTATTAGTTGGTTACTATGGTGTTGCTTTTGCCGCACGTCATCCTGAAATCGAAATTAAAGATCCAGAGCAGATCTTCATCATCGTAACTCAGGTTCTTTTCTCACCTTGGATTGCAGGTATTCTTCTTTCTGCAATTTTAGCTGCTATCATGAGTACATTATCATGTCAGTTGCTTGTTGCTTCATCAACACTGACTCAGGATTTCTATTCAAGACTGATTAGAAAGAATGCTTCTCAAAAAGAGTTAGTATGGGTAGGTCGCGGTATGCTTCTTCTAGTAGCAGCTTTTGCCTATGTAATTGCAATGGATCCAAACTCAGGTATCTTAAAGCTTGTATCATATGCATGGGCAGGTTTTGGAGCTGCTTTCGGTCCTACTGTTGTTATCTCTGTTTTCTATAAGAAGATGACACTTCCTGCAGCTATTATCGGTATGATAACTGGTGCTTTAACTGTGATCGTATGGGAAATTTTCAATCCATTTGGGCTGTACTCTCTTGTTCCTGGATTTATTATTTCCTCTTTAGTAATTTTTGTAGTAAGCTTATTTACACAAAAAAACAACGAAAAGGTTGAACAGTTATTTACTGAACTTGAAGGCAAGTTCTGGAAAGAAGTTAAAGATCGTTAATTAACGGAGGACAGATTTGGATCTGCCAGCAAATGTCTATACACAGTCTCACCTTAAAAAAGCAGGGGTGAGATTCTCTGTAAACATTGTTGATACCATGTGTAAAAAAGGATTCGGTCTGTCCTATTATGCTTTTGTCTTTCTTTTCATATCTTTAGTATACTGTTATTCAACAGATCAGCTTTTCATGTTTGCATCTGTCAGACATTTCTATGTTCTGATAATTCTTGTTTTTCTCTATATTCTTTTATATACGTACAAGGTATATAAATTCTTCAAGATAAGAAAAACTCTTCGTGAAGATGTAAATCCTATTGCAGTTATGGCCTATGCTGTGGTGCTCTTGGATATTCATCCAACAAATCCTGATAAAATCATAAGACCAAAACGCTGTGCTATTGTCTATAAGGAGTGTGGTGCCTTAAAACCTCGCTTTTTTACAGGTGCAGTAAAGAAGATTGATTATAATTTTACAAAAGATAAGGTAACAACTGTATTCATTGACAGAAAGCACCCTGCTTATTACTCAGTTGTTGAAGGCAGACATTACAAAATTATCGGAAAAAAGAAAAAGAATGGTATCAAATCTGCAGTGGAAGCTTTTGAGATGAAAGGTTCAAAACCAGCACAGGATAATAAATTATAGTTGCCTTATTTCTTTTTAGCCTTCAGATAAATTCTCAGGGCGTACGCATGAATTGACTAAAAAATACTTTGTGATACAAGGATCAAAGTGCTAAATAAGTTCATGAATAAGTGTGAGCTGAGGATCACTGTATTGTAATTTTGTTTGTGAACATAAAAATAATCTGATCAAATACTGAAAGTTTAGGCAAAATAAAGGTACATTATGTCAACAACTTCAGTAAAAGAGACAGTAAGTTCACTCATGAAACAAATAAAAGTTACAGACTACAGACAGCAGTCAAAAGTAAAATTTCCTTTGCTACCAGCATTATTTGCCATAGTAATAGCATGGTGTTGTAACTGCAAGAATGCTGTGGAAGTATCGGACTTTTTAAGTGCAAAAAAGAAGTACTTAGCACAGATTATAGAAGGACTTTCCGAAGAAGAGAGTATGTCTCATGACACAGTGTTAAGACTTCTTAAAATGGTAAAAATATCAGAACTACATGGTTTTCTGACAGAATTTGCAAACAAACTTGCAAGTAATCAAGAAGAGACAAGGTGCTTGAGCCTTGATGGTCAGACTCCACGAGCAATGATATATGAAGCAGAAAAAGGGGAAAAATCTCCTAAGGATAGAAGACAGTATAACAAGCTTTATTATGTAACCTTGTATGATTCAACAAACAAGATTAGTCTAGCTCAGGATGAGGTACAGGATAAAGAGAATGAAAACAAATCGTGTGTCAGATTGCTACAGATGTTCTCCCTTTCAGGATGTGTTGTAACAGCAGATGCATTAAACACACAGCGTTCAGTAGCAAATGCGATTATTAGTCAGGATGGAGAGTACTGTCTAGCACTTAAAGGAAATCACGAAAAACTACAAAAAGCTGTAATTAATGCGTTTGAAGGAATTGATGATTCTGAAGTGCCATTACTTGAAAAAGAAAGACTACTTGATTATGACTGTGAATTGAAAAGCTATGAGTCAGAAACAGAGCTTGAACATGGAAGAGTTGAGACTCGCAGAGTAGATGTACTACCAGCGAACTTCATAAAACAAAGAGTTCTTGGAGATTGGAAAGAAGATTGTGAATGTATTGTCAGAGCAACTACTTTCAGTCATGACAAAAAATACGGAATTGAAAAAGAGCCTTTAGTCAGATACTACCTATGCTCGATAAATCCTGAGTCACCTGATTTGGCACAGACTCTCTATAGATGTATCAGAGAACATTGGAATATAGAAAATTCTCTGCATTGGTGTCTAGATATGGACTTTGGACAGGATTTGATGCAAGTAAAAAGCAGAGAATATGCAAGGAACAGAATTTTGCTCAACAAGATAGCGTTGAATGTGCTGAAGATAGTACAACCTCGCTTTTCTAAAAAGAGTGAAAAGTGCTCAATACCAAGGTTGCAGAAGAAACTTAGA
>NZ_JBGVMC010000044.1:0-12492 GCF_045124615.1 Succinivibrio sp. | reverse complement strand
TTTAGAGCCTTTAAATCCTTAACATTGAGTGTTCTGAATCTACCAGAGCGCATATCGCCCATTTTAGAGCCAGGCATAATGGTAATAGTGTTAGTGCCCATTGAGGAGATATTCTCGATAACCTTGTCAGATGCACCTCTTGCTAAAGCCACCACACATACAACCGACATGATACCGATGATAATACCGAGCATGGTCAGTAATGTTCTCATTCTGTTAGCAACCATTGCTCTTATTGCCATTGTAAAAGCTTCTTTAAAACTCTCTACAAATGCTGAGAAGATATTTAGCTTTTTAGATGATTCAAATGATTCATGATTATCAGAATCACAATAGTCAGGAACATCCTCATTTATTCTGTCAGATTCAATTTTTCCATCAGCAATTGTAATAACTCTGTGGGCATGAGCTGCAATTCTTGGATCATGGGTTACCATGATAATGGTATGCCCCTTTTTATTTAGATCAGATAAAATGCGCATCACCTCTGATCCTGATTTTGAATCAAGCGCACCAGTTGGCTCATCAGCTAAAATAATCTGTCCGCCATTCATCAGTGCTCTTGCAATTGAAACTCTCTGCTGCTGACCGCCTGATAGCTCTGATGGTTTTGACTGTGTCTTGTTTTCAAGACCAAGCATTGATAGAAGCTCTACAGATCTGCTCTCTCTTTGGGCCTTGTCTGTCAGTGCATAGACTGATGGGACCTGAACATTCTCTGTTGCACTTAAATGTCCTAAAAGATGGTATCTTTGGAAAATAAATCCAAAGAAGCCTCGTCTTAAAGATGCAAGTTCATCAGGCTGCATATTAAATGTGTTCTTGTCACCAACAAAGTAAGAACCTTCAGATGGTGTATCAAGACAGCCTATAATATTCATTAAAGTTGATTTGCCAGATCCTGAAGGTCCTATAATGGCTACAAGTTCTCCACGTCTTATTTCAAGATTTATGCCATGAAGAACCTCAACCCTGGCACTGTCTGAACCATAGGATTTTTTTATTCCCTTAAGCGACAGAATGACCTCAGACATTAAAATGGGCCTCTTCTGTTTCTGCTGTTTTGCTGAGCTTTTGCCTCGGCACTTTTCACATCATCGCCGATGACAACCTCATCATCTGCACTAAGGCCTGAAACAATCTGAATGAACTGATCATCTTTAAGACCTATCTGAACTTCCTTTTCTTTTACACTTCCATCTAAAAGCACAAATACAGTACCTGTCTTATCATGGATTTTTCTCATAGCAGACAGAGGTAAAGAAAGAACATTCTTTGCATTTGCAATTTCTATTGTCACATCAGCTGTCATATCAATTCTAAGTATTCTGTCCTTATTCTCTGCAATAATGTCAGAATTGTAGTAAACAGCTGTTGAGCTGCCTGACTGAGAAGATGAATTAGATGATGACTGACTTGCTGACTCATAGGAAGATGGTGCAGGATCAATTCTGTCTAGCTTTCCTTTAAATACTCTAAATGGAAGACCTAAAACAGTAAATGAACAGTCCATTCCAGGAACAACATTTACAACGTCAGCCTCTGAAATCTCTGTTTTTACCTTCATCTTATCTAATGTTGCAAGTCTTAGAATTGTAGGTGTTGTCTGATTTGCATTAACAGTCTGACCTTCTGTTACAACTGTTGCATATACAGTACCATCCATTGGTGCAAGTATCTTTGTATAACCAAGATTTGTTATGGCGTCATCAACACTTAACTGTGCTTTTGCTCTTTGAGCATTTAACTCTTTTAAAGATGCCAAAGCCATCTGGTAGCTAGCCTCTGATACCTCCATATCCTGCTTTGATGTGGCATCAAGTTTCACGAGACGTTTTTGTCTGTCATACTCAAGACGAAGTTTTTTAAGTTCGGCCTGTTTTGATGAAATCTGAGCATCTATGATCTCTACTTGTGCCTTTGCTGTTTTTAGTGCTGTTTCCTGAATTTTAGGATCAATTTCGCAAAGAAGCTGACCTTTTTTAACATCATCACCAGTATTTACATAAAGCTTTAAAATCTGGCCTGATACCTGTGCACCGACATCTACTTGTGTTACACCTGCAATAGTACCTGTTGCAAAAACCTTTTTAGAAATATCTCTGTTCTTTGCGGTCACAGTCATATAACTTGGAGCATCGCTTTTGAAAAACTGACAGCTTGCAAAAGAAAGGGCAAGAGCTGATACAGCACTAATGACAAGATATTTTTTAAACTTCTTATGTTTTGTAAATTTATTTAAATCTATCATGGATTATCCGTAATACAGTAACTATTTAGTTTTGGTTACATACAATCGATATAAACAAACTTTAATTCTACTTTATTTTAATTTTGCTAAAAAACTAAGTCAAAGACACAAAAAACAGAATTGTATGTATATACAAAAATAGTAAAAAATATGACATCAAAATGTTATATATATGTTTGAAATATGCAAAATGAGCAAATCAAATATAAACAGCAGCTGTGATACAATAGGAACAATGATTTAATATTGTCTTTTCTGACTGCTAAAGGTATATACCTATCAGTTAAATTTTTTCAGGAAACAAAATGTCTGACTCCATTTATACTCTTACCTTAAATGAAGGTCGTGAAAAATCTCTTCTACGCCGTCATCCATGGATTTTCTCAAAGGCCTTATCTGCAATTCCATCTGATCTTTCATCTGGTGATAGTGTAAAGGTTGTATCAAGTCAGGGTGAGTTTCTCTGTTATGGTCTTGTATCACCAAAGTCTCAGATCACTGTAAGAGCAATCTCTTTTGATGAGAATATCAAGATTACAGATGAGCTTATCGCAAACAGAATAAGACAGGCAGTGTCACTTAGAAAAAATGTTTTTGACAGAGGCAACGACGGAGTCAGACTTGTAAGTTCTGAAGGTGATCTTCTGCCAGGTCTTATTGCTGATAAATACAATGAATTTATCGTATATTCCATTTCATCTGCAGGTATGGAAAGATTCAAGGATGTTATTACAAAAACATTCAATGAGATTTATCCAAACTGCTCTATCTATGAGAGATCGGATACCAAATCTAGATTAAAGGAAGGCTTAAAACCAAGATGCGGCGTTGTATGCGGTAAAGAGCCTGATGATTGCATATATGTCAAAGAAGAAGGTCAGGTATATATTCCTGTAGACATTAAAAACGGCCACAAAACAGGCGCTTATCTTGATCAGCGTCTTAGCAGAATAAAGGCATCAACACTATCTAAAAATGCTGAGGTTCTAAACTGCTTCTCCTATACAGGCGGCTTTGGATTATGGGCCCTTAAAGGCGGAGCAAAAAGAATTGAGAATGTTGATGTATCAGAAAATGCTCTGTCGAAGGCAAAAGCTGGTGTTGTATTCAATCATCTAGATCCTGGCCGCTGCAGATTCCTGAAAAAGGATGTTTTTGCCTATTTAAGAGAACAGGTTGAAAAGGGAGTTAAATACGATCTTGTTATTCTTGATCCTCCTAAGTTTGCTGAAAGTGCAGCAAATCTTAAAAAAGCATGCAGAGGTTATCAGGATATTAACAGACTGGGTCTAAAACTGGTGAGAAAAGGTGGTAGATTACTTACTTTCTCATGCTCAGGGCTTGTTGATTCTGCTTTATTCCAAAAAATAGTATCTGATGCAGCTCTTGATGCTGGTGTTGACGGTAGAATTATCTCTACACTAAGACAGGATGCTGATCATGTCGTATCACTGCCATGCCCTGAAACATTCTATCTTAAGGGCCTTGAAATAGCTGTAATGTAGGATTTTTTATGGCAATAGCTTATCAGAGGATATGTGTAACTCCATTCATGCAAAACTGTAGACTTTTTGTAGATGATGAAAGTCTAGAGTGTTTTGCTGTTGATGTTGGCGGCAGTGCTTTGCAGATAGCAGATTTTATTAAAAAGAATGGCCTAAAACTAAAGACTATTCTAATTACCCATATGCATCTTGATCATGTAGGCGGAGTTTATGAACTTGCAGAGCTTACGGGGGCAAAAATTATGGGGCCTACAATTGAGGACGATCCTCTTTTGCATAGTCTTAATATGCAATCTGACGCATTTGGTCTTCCAAAAAGCGAACAGTTCCAAACTCAATACCTGAATGATGGGGATATTATTATTCCTATTGAGGGATTCTCATTAAAAGTTATTCATACTCCAGGTCATACACCAGGTGGAGTTTGCTATTATTCTGATGCTGGAAAATTTGTTTTAACAGGAGATACTCTGTTTGCAGGATCAATTGGTAGAACAGATTTTCCTCTTGGCAGTTACGATGCGATTATCAGTAGCATAAAAGAAAAGCTCTACACTCTTGATAAAGGTACAGCTGTTCTCCCAGGTCATGGTGAAGATTCTGTAATCGAAAATGAAATCAGAGAAAATCCATACACAGTCTAACTGTTGATTGCTACTTGAACATATCATCAAGCTCTTCTTTTGACAAAGGAGCAAGGCCTCTGTACTTTCGCTCCTGATTTATCAGGTTTTCTTCATCTGATAAAAGATCAATTCTTATGAAATAACCTTTCTCATCAAGTGCTTTTTCAAGCTCTTGTACACTTATCTTCTCAATTTTCTTGTGCTTTGACAATGCAAACATCATTACAAACTTTAAAGGACCGAAAGCATTTAACAATTCATTTGGAACTAAAGAAAACATATCCTTGTTCTTAAGATAAAGGTACCGACCGCTCTTTTTCTCACTTTTATATACGTAAACAAGTGTATCACTCATCTTGTTATCCTTTTTTGCTCCACTCTTTTATATATTCATCAACCGTATTATATAAAACACAAAATATGCACACAAACTGACACAATGAACTTGAAATTATGGCAGATTGCTTTTGTGATATACATCAAAATTCTGATATTTGTCATATTATTTATTTTGGAATAAAAATTATAGAGTTTTTCATTTTTTAAATGTTTGCTAAAGGATATTTTCATTTGGTGTGAATATAGTGAATCGGTCCTGTTTGTTTAGACATAAGCACTTTATCAATCTAATTCTGTTCTAAGTAATTTAATGCAAAATTTTCACGCGGTATAAAAACAGACGTTTTTTATGTCTTACCATACTGTTTTAAATGACAAATATATGCACTTAAGCAATTCTTTGTGGCTTATTTTTATATTAACTTGTGATAAAATTACTTGATTTCATGACAGGTTAAAAGGATAAGAAAGTGAATATGGACAATACAAACAGCAACAGTCTAAATTCTGTTGCAAGTATGTCTCGAACAGGTTATTCGTTCAATACTGTAACTCTCTTATCTGGTTCTGTAAAAGAGCTTAGAGAATTTCTTGAAAGCAAGATAAAACCAAATCAGGAGGCATATTTAAATACTCCTGTAGTTATCGATATTTCGATGGTTAATTATCTTAACGATCTTGATTACAGTATGCTTGTAAAAACCTGTAGGGAATATGGTCTGTTTCTTATCGGACTTTCTGGTGCTGTAAATGAGCAGCGTGCAAATACACTAATTTCCATGGGAATTCCTGTGGTAAATTCAAGTAAGTTTGCAAGAATGCGAGAAGAAAACTTTAAGCCAAAAGTTATTACAAAGACACTTGAAGTTCAGGTTCCGGTTCATATTAAAGAGCCTTACGAAGTAAGAGTTCCATATGAAGTTAAAGTAACCGAGCCTATTATTGTGATAAATCGCAACATCAGAGCCGGAGAACAGATAAATGCTGTAGACAATTCCGTTGTTATCTTCGGTAACGTTGGAAGGACAGCTAGAATAATAGCATCACATAATGTTTTCATTTATGGTGATATGCAAGGTGAAGTTTACGCAGGTTCACCAAAAAATAAAGATTGCAGTGGAATGAAAGATGCGTTTATATATATAAACGGTACTTTCAGACCAACACTTGTTGCTATTGCAGGACAGTATCAGACTGCTGATGACATGGAACAATCAGAAAATGTCAGCAAGCTTTGCAATAAGAAAGTTGATCTGAAGATTACATTAAATGAGCGCTCTTTATGCTATTGTGAACAATAAGTTTTTATATCAACAAATTAACGGATAAAAAAGTATGTCAGAACTTGAAAAGAAAGACGAAGAATTAAAAGAACAAACAGAAAGCTTAAAGGAAACTTCTGAAGTTAAGACTGAAGAAAAAGAAGTTAAATCTGAAGCAAAAGAAGATAAGAAAGAAACTGTGACTGAAGAAAAGAAAGAAGAATCTACTAAAAAAGAGCCTTTTAAGAATATCCACGTTATCGTTGTAACATCAGGTAAGGGTGGTGTTGGTAAAACAACATCATCAGCAGCTATTGCAACCGGTATTGCTAAAAAAGGTCACAAAACAGCTGTTATCGATTTTGACGTTGGTCTTAGAAACCTTGACCTTATCATGGGTTGCGAGCGCCGTGTAGTTTACGATTTCATCAACGTAATTCAGGGTGAGGCAAAACTCAATCAGGCACTAATCAAAGATCGCCATGTTGATAATCTTTTCGTACTACCAGCATCTCAGACAAAAGACAAAGATGCTCTAACCTATGATGGTGTAGAAAAGGTTTTCCGCGAACTTGACGATATGAACTTTGAATATGTTGTATGTGACAGCCCTGCAGGTATTGAAACAGGTGCACTAATGTCTCTTTACTTTGCTGATGAAGCAATTGTTACAACAAATCCTGAGGTTTCATCTGTTCGTGATTCAGACCGTATCATCGGTATCCTCAATGCAAAATCACGCAGAAGCGAGTTAGAGCTTGAGCCTGTTGCCGCAAAGCTTCTATTAACCCGTTATGTTCCAAGTCGTGTAAAGAAAGCAGAAATGCTTTCAGTAGAAGACGTACAAGAATTACTTACAATTCCTCTGTTAGGTGTTATTCCAGAGTCACCTGATGTGCTAAAGGCATCAAACTCAGGTAACCCAATTATCCTTAACGCTCAGTCTGATGCAGGTAAGGCATATGAGGATGCGGTAGAAAGACTTTTAGGTAACGAGGTGCCACTGCGCTTTGTAACCGAAAAGAAAGGTATCTTTGGTAAGATCTTTAAGAAATAAGGAGTTGTGTTATGTCATTACTTAAGGCAATTTCTGATGCTATTTTCAAAGATAAGACAGAAAGTTCAGCAACTTCTGCCAAGGAGCGTTTACACCTTGTTCTGATTAATGATCGTGCAGGTAGAGACACCCCAGATTATATGCCAAAGCTACGTCAGGAAATTTTTGAAGTATTAAAGAAATACATTCAAATTGATTCTGAGCAGGATGTTGAGTTCAACATCGATAAAAAAGGTTCAACTTCTATAATGGAAATGTCTGTTTCATTAGAGAAGAAGGACTAGAATTATGGCACCAGAAGGTGCCTATTTATGTTTGATTAATTTATATTTACTTATTTACTATTCTTTTGGAGAAATAAAATGCCTGAGTTTTTAAGTATCGCTTTATACGAGTTTAAAAACAATTACTTCAACTTCAAGGGCCGTGCTACACGTTCACAGTTCTGGTACTTCGTATTAACTTTATTCTTGGCTAATATTGTAGTTCAGATTTTAGGTGCGATCCCATATTTAGGTACTCTTATTACTTATGCATGGGCTTTATTCACACTGATTCCATCACTGGCAATCCAGGTTCGTCGTCTTCACGACACCAATAAGTCTGGTTTATACATTATTGCTCCATATGCATGTATTGTTCTTGCTTTAATCTGTTTAGGTTTAGCATTTGCATGTGAGTCTTTAGCTTTTGTAACCATTATGAAGATTTTAATGTTCTTAGCTTTAGTTGCTTACATTGCATTAATCGTTTTCTGGTGCTTAAAGGGTACCGATGGCGAGAACAAGTATGGCCCAGTTGCTACAATTGGTCACTTTGAAATGCCAAAGAAAGCTTAATATAACTCAATAAGCTTCAAAGACCTCGATTTGAACAGATCGAGGTTTTTTATTGCATAAAATTTCTGCAGAAGACATAATCCTCCACAACCTAACTGATTGAACTAAATTGAATTTTATAATCAGAACTGATTTTAAAAGATAATTGTTTAATTTGGCGAGCAGACACTATACTCTATCTTTTTTTAATTCGCGCTCTACAGTTTCAAGAGTATCTGATGCAACCTTATCAAAAAGCTCTGTAAAAAAATCATTATTTGAAAAGAGCATACTTGTTTTCTCTTCAATACTATTAAGTAATAAATTACCGCGCTCTGTCAGCACAATACTACCAGTTATTGTCTGTAACTGCTCTTTTATAGACATGGATTTAAGCTGCATACCAAATTTAAAAGCAATGCCTTCAATTTGCTTTGCAGTGCATGCTGTCTTTATTACAGATTCAAGAATCAGCTCAAGGCTGTCATTTGAACCTAATAAAGATATTCTCTCAGGAGTGAAATTTGAATTCTTATCAGATATTCTACCTTTTAAGGAAAGAATAAAGTCATTAAGACATGATTTATAAGATTCATCGCCTTCTTTTATTGCTTTAAGTAAAGTATAAAGACAGAAACCATATGGACTCCAGCCGTTAAGTTTTCCAAGAACTTCAACTATTAGTGAATATTCTTTTTTCTCATCTAATGCCAATACTCTTGGCTTAATCATTGGCTGATTCTGGTATTTCTTTTTTAGATTCTTTGACATATTCTTTACTGCAGTGTATCAACTATAATGAAATCTTTATTATCACTATCAGACAGGAATTCTTCTTTTTCAAAACTTACCTCATAACGAGCAACAATCTGCTTTAGAAGAGCTGACGTTGCAGATGTTAGTTTTCTGAACAAAAAGGCACCTTCAGGCTCATACTTTACTATCTTGGTGACCTTTTCTAAAAAAGTAAACCCTTTTTTGGTAATAGCAAACTTATCCTGCTCAAGCTTAATTGAGAATTTAGTGAATTTTTCTGTTTTTAAAGGCTTCAACGGTACTTCAAGACCTTTTACCAGCTTTGCATGGGATATTATCTCTAAAAGAAGTACCATATAGGCTTTTGCCTTGCCATTGAGTTCATCATCATCCATTAGATCAGAAGTCATCTTTTTTAATTTATCTACAATGATCTGCTGAATATTCTCATAAAGCGTACCGTCAACCTTTATAAGGTTCTGTTCAAGTTTTATAAACAGATCAACAATGGACAAAGTGATTAAAGGGGCGATATTGTTATTGAGTACCACCTCTTTTAACTCTTTTGCGCATTCATATCTTGCTTTTGCCAGTACGTTTGATGCTGAACTCATATCAGTCCTACTTTGAGAGTTTTTCCACTATATATTTAGCAGCATTTAAAGACAGTTTGTAGAAGGTCTGTCCGTAAATATCTGGATTTGCAAAAACATTGGTTCCTGCAAAAGCCTTATCAGCAAACTCATTTCCTCTATTGGTAATTGTAATCTCTTCACCAGTAACTGAGATTTCAATATTCAGTTTACCATTCTCATAGGTTGGAGATAATGGAGCTTTAATGCCTGTTGCAAGATCAGCATTTGCTATAAGCTGCATTGTTGCAATAACAAGTGATTTTATTGCAAGTGGTCTTGGCAGAGAATCTGGGAATATATCATGAATTCTGTGCATCATCTCGTTGCTTAACTCACTTACGAATTTAATAAGATCATTCTGATCTTGTGGAAGCTTTCCATCACGAAGAGTACATAAAAACTCAGCTGCTGTAAGACCAACTGTAGCAGCTAAACCGAAGTTTTCCTCAAGAGTTGCTCCAAGAATATTTGCAGATTCAAGATCTGATCTTGTGTTTGCGATTTTTGATAGTTTTCTCTGCTTAATAATATTTCTAACACTAGCTTTTGACATTGTTTTATTCCTTATTTTTTGTGTAGCGACCTAGTGTCACGCGGTCGTTTCCACCATAATCTTTGATTGTCTGAATAAAGTTAAAGCCTGCAGCCTTAAAGAATCTTTGAGCTGCAATAGCCTGATTGTAACCATGCTCTATGAGCAGATAACCATTATTTTCAAGAAAAGCAGGAGCTTCTCGAGTCAGAATTGAAATAGCCTCTAAACCATCATATCCTGATACAAGAGCCTTTCTTGGTTCAAAAGGTAAAGAAGACTCTCTTAAATGTGGATCATCTGGATGAATATATGGAGGGTTTGATACTATCATTGAATACTTCTTTTCGTTAGGAACGCAATTTAGAAAATCAGATTCAAAATAGGTAACATCAAGATTCAATGCAACGCAGTTTTCCTCTGCCACATTAAGAGCATCCATATCGATATCACAGGCAAAAGCCTCAATCTGATCACCTAAATGCTTTTTCAAAGCAAGAATAATAGCACCAGATCCTGTTCCTACATCAAGAACTCTTCCCTTTGGATTTAAGCTTAAAGCCTTTTCAACAAGAACTTCAGTATCAGGTCTTGGGATAAGTGTTTTTTCTGTAACCTTTAACCTGATATCATAAAAATCCTTATATCCAAGGATATAGGCCACAGGATAGCCTTTAGTTCTTTTTTCGATGAGTCTTGCGTATGCATCAACAACTTCTATATCAAGCTCATCATCCTCATGAATTAAAAGCTGTGTTTTAGATAAATTGGTGACATGTGACAGAATAAGGCTAGCATCAAGCATAGCACTTTCAATTCCATACGATCTTAGGCACTCTCGTGCCTGTACAAGAACCTCCCCTATCTTCATATAAACTATAAAGCGCCCTGTGATGCCATAGAAGCTAACTGCTCTGCCTTAAATTCCTCGATAACAGGTTTTAAGATCAGATCAAGACTTCCTGAAAGAACTTCATCTAATCGATATACAGTCAGATTGATTCTGTGATCGGTAATTCTGCTCTGTGGGAAGTTGTAGGTACGGATTCTGTCAGAACGGTCGCCTGATGATAGGATACTGTGACGTAACTCAGTAGCCTGAGCATTACGCTTATCCTCTTCAATCTGAGCTAATCTTGAGTACAGAACTTCCATTGCACGAGCTCTGTTCTGATGCTGTGAACGCTCATCCTGACATTCAACAACAATACCAGTTGGAATATGAGTAACACGAATTGCAGAATCTGTTTTGTTAATATGCTGACCACCGGCACCTGATGCTCTGAAAGTATCAACTCTCAAATCAGCAGGATTGATAACAGGAGCTTCTGCAGGAGGGATCTCAGGGAGAACCATTACAGTACATGCTGATGTGTGAACACGGCCTTGTGTTTCTGTTACAGGCACACGCTGAACACGATGACCACCAGATTCAAACTTCATATAGCCATAAGCGCCTTCACCTGACAACTTGGCAATGATTTCCTTATAGCCACCCATTTCACCTTCAGCCTGGGATACAATTTCCATAGACCAGCCTTTAGAATCAACATAATGCGTATACATTCTGAAAAGCTCGCCGGCAAAAAGGGCTGCTTCATCACCACCAGTACCTGCACGAATTTCAAGGAAGCAGTTGCAGTCATCACGTTTGTCGTGAGGAAGCAAGAGTAACTGAAGTTCATGCTCTAAAGTCTTTAATTTTTCTCTTGTAGGCTCTATTTCTTCCTGAGCCATCTCAACCATGTCTGGATCATCACTCTTTAGCATCTGCTCCATTTCAGCAAGATCATCAGATGCTCTTGTATAATCCTTAAAAGAGGTAACTGTAATCTGAAGCTGAGAATATTCACGATTAAGTTCACGGAATTTTTCCTGATCGGCAATTACATCAGGCTGGCTTAATAACTGCTCAACTTCCTGATGACGCTCAACTAAGGCTTCTAGTTTTCTTAAAATTGATTCTTGCATAATAGTCTTTCGCTTAAATAAAATTGTTCTATATTTTATCAAAAAAACCGACATTTTAAAGCAAGAAAAAAGAAGAAATAACTTAACCACATATTGATTACGTTGAAGTCTTATTGCTTTTTTGAACAAAACTCATTTTGTATCGACTATCTTTTTATAATTCGTAGTATCTACCTATAGTTGCTTATCGCGAATTATAATCTTTAGTTTTGCAGTTCGATCTTAATGAAAGAATAGCTTATAAATGTTGTGCTAAACAGCATTTATAAGCCAACTTTCAGTTAAAAATCAAAATGCAGTTGAGTCACTAATTAACAAATGTACTTACATATTTTAGTACTAACAGATATGCTTCATGTCTAAAAGAATAAGTAATATTGAAATAACTTAAAAATCAGCTAAACTACATATAGTTACTATATATTCTGGATATAAAAATGACCGAAAAGACATTCAAACCATTGCCACTTGGCAATGAGGACTTTGTTTCATTAAGAAACAAAGGTCATTACTATGTAGATAAAACTCCATATCTAAAAAAAGTCTTTACCGATCCTTCATCAGTACTTCTTTTCACAAGACCAAGACGCTTTGGTAAAACTCTTTTAATGGATATGTTTGCCACATATTTAACTATTGGCAAAGATGGCAGTGATAACAGAGAATACAAAGAAAAACTCTTTGATGGTCTTGAGATTCTAAAAGATAAAGAATTTACAGATAAATACTTAGGACAGTTC
>NZ_JBGVMC010000043.1:0-2935 GCF_045124615.1 Succinivibrio sp. | reverse complement strand
CTATAAATACCATGAGTTAGAATATCAATCAAACATCGAATAAGGAATTTCAGGCATTGCACCTTTTTTAGTACATACAAATGCAGCAACTTTTACTGCAAGGACATGTGCTGTTTTAAGATCTGTTCCTTTCATAAGCTGACTTACAAGTGTAGCTGTAAAAGAGTCACCTGCACCAACTGTATCTACAGCTTTTACCTTTAATGTATTCTGAACAGATTTTTGATCATTTAAATAAACAGTGCTCTGTTTTGCACCTTCTGTATAGATAAAACAGAAAATATCCATTGATTTTAGATATTCAAAATAATTATCAGGATTTACCTCTTTTATACCTGCAATACTACAAAGATATGGCAATTCATCATCATTGCACTTTACAATTTCACTTCTTTGTAATGATCCTTCAATAATTTCCTTTGTATAAAAATCACCTCTAAGATTTACATCAAATACTCTTAAACAGTCCTTTTTTGTCATATCCAAAAGACGCATGATTGCCTTATGAGACTTTTGATTTCTCTGAGCAAGTGTTCCAAAGCAAATCATATCTAGTGTACTTACCATTGCACACATTTCATCATTCACATTGATATTGTCATAAGCTGTATCAGATGCAAATGTATAGTTTGGAATTCCTTTATCAGATAAGGTAACATTGACAGTTCCTGTTGGTCTGTCAGATACACTTAACAGTGCAGGTAAGAACTTCTTTGCAAGAAGATCACGAGATAGAAAGCCTAGTGCATCCTTTCCAACAGAGCTTATTACAGCAGCTTCAATACCATTTTGTCTGCAGTGAAAGGCAAAATTAGCTGTTGCACCACCAATCTTTGGTCCTGTTGGATATACATCAAACAGAACTTCTCCAAGACCTGCACATTTAATTCTTTTGTTTTTATAAACTGAAAAATTCAACATTTTAATCTCCATATGTTATATGGCTGCTGTTGATGCTCTTGTTAAAAGCATTGACTGCAGACAAACCTGCTCTACCTTTGAATTTTCACCTGTTATCCTTTTTATAAGATTATTTGCAGCAATTGAGCCTATCTGCTCTACTGGCTGAACAACAGCTGTTACGGGGGGATTAAAGAATCTGCACCACCTACTGTCACCGTAAGATATTACACTTACCTCATCTGGTATTTTTATTCCTTTAAGATTGAGTGCATATACAATTCCTGAAGTTATTGCAATGTTTGCACCTATAATTGCAGTAGGTCTTCTTGATCTGTCTCTCATCATCAGAAAATTGGTTTTCTCAAATGCTCCGATATATAGATCTTCATATGCCTTTGATGATAAAGAAATAATTTCTACTTTGTCCTTACCGCTTTGCAGTGCACCTTTACATCTTTGAGAAAAGGTATAAACACTCTGATCTCCACTTATAAAGGCAATTTTTTTATGATTTAATGATGTCAGATAATCAACTGCAAGTGATGCACCATATACATTATCTTCTGTTACGCAATCAGCATTATCTACATCAAAACATCTGTCAATCTGAATGACCGGTATATCAAGATTAGTCTGTAAAAAGGATTGAGTGAATTTCTCTGTTGGCATAACTACAAGACCGCAAATACCGATATCAAGCCACTGTCTTAAGAGTTTATTTTCAATAAGTGGATCTTCATAGGAAGTGCCTAAAATTACGGAATAGTCATTTGCACTGAACACATCCATCAAAGCTTTTACAAGAATATTGTTAAAAGTATTTGAGATATCAGCAACAATGATGCCAATTGTTTTAGATCTTTGTGAAGCAAAAGCGTCTTGTCTTAATTTTGAAATGTATCCTAGTTCCTGAGCTTTTTTCAAAACAAGATTTCTTGTCTTTATAGAAATCATCTTTGGATTTTTTAATGCTCTTGATACTGTTGATGGTGATATATCAAGTTCTTTTGCAATATCTGTTATTGTTGCCATAGTCGCACTCCTTAATGTTCTTTTTCATTATAGAAAGTAAAAAAAAACAAAAAAAGAAGGACTTTTTCAAAATGAAGCAAAACTAGCATAGTTTTATGCAAAATTTTGCATAAATGTTATTAAAAGAGAGAAAACTTTCAAAAAAAATAAACACACCTTAAATTCATAACAAATATTTATCAAATATTTCATATAGTTATTTATTTTTATTTAAAAATACAAAATAATTCATTGCACTTAAGAACAAATTTAAATCAGTAATTATATTATGCAAATTTTTGCATAACACTATGTGAATACATCACATTTTTCTTTTCATGAATTAACTGATAATTAAAACAGACATTCATACAAATATGAGGATTTTTATATGAACTATCGACTCTTTTTCTTTGCAGTTACATCTGCACTTGCAGGTTTTCTGTTCGGATTTGATACAGTCGTGATCTCTGGTGCCGAATCTAAGATTCAGCAGTTATGGTCACTTTCAGGAACAGCTCATGGACTTGCAATTTCTGCTGCACTTTGGGGTACCGTTTTAGGCTCTCTTTTTGGAAATATTCCTGCAACAAAATTTGGCAGAAAAAATACACTTATTACAAATGGAATTCTTTTCCTGGTAGGTGCTCTAGGATCTGCAGTTGTAAATGATGTATATTCATTCTTTCTATTCAGATTCATTGGCGGTATTGGCATAGGCATGTCAACTGTTGCTGCACCTCTTTATATTTCTGAAATTGCGCCAAAAGAACACAGAGGCAAACTGACCGGTCTTTTCCAGTTCAATATCGTATTCGGTATTCTTATGGCATTCTTCTCAAACTATGTTATAGGTTCACTGTGTGATGAGTCTACAGCATGGAGATATATGCTAGGTATTCAGATTCTGCCAGCTTTTGTTTATACAATGATGTGTCTTTATATTCCTGAATCACCAAGATATCTTATCATTCAGAAAAATCAGCTTGCTGAGGCTATCAGAGTTTTCAAGACAATAAGT
>NZ_JBGVMC010000042.1:0-4052 GCF_045124615.1 Succinivibrio sp. | reverse complement strand
TTCGGGTGGCAAGGCGCCCGAAAATCGTCTAGCTACACTACTTTTTATAATGCGGACTTTGCTATAATAATCCGCAGAAGGATAGTCTTTTTGAGAGGTAGCAGATATGTCCGATTATTTTCCTGATGGAGTTTCACGCAGAGAGTTTGCACGTGACATTGGTGTTGATGAAAAAACCGTGAGAAACCTTATTTCAAAAGGTATTCTGACTATTGATAGCAATCTGCAGATTAGTCTTTCTCAAGGTCGTAAGGCTTACAATACCTATAAGAAAAAGCAGGAACAGGCATCTGAAAAAATAGAGAAAATTTCAAAAAAAGTAGGTGCGGACTTAAAGGGCAAAAACTCTCAAGACTTCAAAAAACTTCTATCCTCATGGCTTAATGATATTGATTCAAATCCAGGTCAAGTTCTTAATTCTGCAAAAGCATATCTGACAGCACTTCAGGTTCAGGAACAGAGGATGAAAGTTGAAGAGATGGAGAAGCGCCTGATTCCAATTGAACGAATCAACCATGATGCAGAAGAAATTGGCACTCTGATTCGCAGTAAACTGATTACAATACCATCCAGAGTTGCAACAGTCTGTGAAGGTCGTACAGCCAGAGACATTGAAGAGATTATTGATATAGAAATCAATAAGGCACTTGAAGAACTTCAGAAGCTGTTTGTTCAGTTATAAAAAAACAAAACTTTTCATAAATAAAATAAGATAGGTGCAATACATATCTTATATACCCTAAAATTTCAAATCTAAGCCACCTCAGACGTGTTTCTTTATAAAAATGTGTAACTGTACCACAAAGACATTAAAAATCTCTCTATGAGCGTTTTAGAAATAGATCGTTTTTGGATCGTTTTTGGATCGTTTTTCTGTTTTATACTTATAGACAATACAGTGGCAAACTGTGATTAGGTGGTAGGCCTCTCAGATTCTTTGAGAGGCTTTTTCTTTTTCTGGAGATAAGTCATGTTGCCCTCTGAAGTAACTTTTTTCGTGTTTGGAGGCTTGGCATGTAGTGTAACTTCATTTTTAGTTTCATCCTTTTTTAAAAAGCCACCTGAATTCATAAGAAGAATTTATTACGCTCTGATCTCTGGTATAGGTGCCATGGCCATATGTTGGTTAGGTTACAGATACTTTCCTGAGAGATTTGATGCGTGGGATGCCGTGCCTTACGGTGTGATGATTGGCCTTTTTGGTATAGGCAGAGTTTTAGATTGGATTGCTAAAAGATATGGACTAGACAAAGTGGAGAAGAAAAATGAGCAATAAACATAAACGATATATATCACAGTGGCTGATTCCGTTTTGTTACTTTGCTGAGTTCTCCTGGGCATTTATCAGTATTGCTTTAGGTATCCCTTTTTTAGTCTATGGAATTTGCAACATTGCAGGCATTTTGACAATTAACTATTTAACATCAGGAATAAATTAAGATGCGTGTTTCTTCTCATGGCATTGCCCTTATTCAGAAATTTGAAGGTCTTAGAACCAAAGCTTATAAGCCTTTTCCTCATGAGTAAGGATACACCATTGGATATGGTCATCATTCCCCAGATGTGTATGAAGGTATGGTTTGCACTGAAGCAGAAGCAGAAATGCTTTTAAAAGCAGATATTGCTAAATATGAGTATCAGATTGAATCTGCTTTAAACGTGGATGAGATTGAAGTTACTCAGGGAATGTTTGATGCTCTGGTATGTCTTCTTTTTAATTTGCAGGGTAAGCTGCTCGAGAATGGCAAGCGTTTAACTCCTCTTCAGACTTTAGTCAGTTACAATCTTTGGAAGAAAATGAAGTCAGGAGATAAAGAAGGTGCTGCTAAAGAATTTCTGGATATTAACAAAGCCGGCGGTGTTGAAGTTAAAGGATTAACCAGGCGCAGAAAAGCTGAAGCTAAATTATTTCTTTCTTAAGATTTCCACGTGTTCAGGTATTTGAAAAATCCCTCTCTTTGCTGTCAGAGGTAAAACAGACAGCTCACACTTATGAGTGGTTTACTAGTCTTTGTCGTTTTCGCTAGTAGATTGCTCATAAGTGTGAAGTAAACTTTTGTTAAATTGATTCGTAACAATTCATTAGTCTAATAATGAATATTAAGGTGTTTGCTTCACACCTTAATAGCAAGACACTAAGAAAAGAATTTAATATTTTTAATTCTTAACTTGATAATGTGTATTATAGTGTGTATAATTTTATATGTAACTTAATTATTGTGAGGTCAAGCTAATGAGCAGTGATGAACTAATTAAGTTATTAAAGGCAAACGGCTGGGTGCTTGTTTCTTCAAAAGGTGATCATTTCACTTTTAAGCATCCTAATTATGCAAAAATAATAACCATTACACATCCTAGAAAGGATATGAAAAAAGGTTTATTACATAGCATTTTGAAAACTGCAAACCTTAAATAACACAAAAGAAGAGATTGAAATATATCTCTTCTCTAGTGATTAGGAGTTTACATATGAAGTACTACATTGCTATAGAGCCAAAAGATGCAAATAATGAAGATTATGGTGCTATGCTTTTGGATTTTGATGGCTGTACTGCTCAATCAGAAACTTTAGATAAGCTATTGATTGATATTGCAGAAGCTGGAGAAGAATGGGCGAAGGTTGCAAATGAGAATAATATAGATATTCCTCAACCTAGCGATATTGAAACTTTAAAAACAAAATATCCTAATTTAGATGATTTTGTTTTAGGTGTTGTTGATTTAGATTTATCAAAATTAACAGACAAAGTAGAAAGAATAAATATTACTTTATCATCAAAAGTGTTAAGACGTTTAGATAGGTTAGCTCAATCTATTGGAGAAACTAGATCGGGTTATATAGCTAAATTAGTTACACATAATTAACACTTTATTTGCTCAAAATAAGGGTACTCGCAAGAGTGCCCTTTTTTATTTATTGCTTATTCGTTTCTCATGACTTCTATAGAAACAACATTCTTAATTATCTATCTGATGTTCTTTGGCTTCTTTCTTAGTTTTAACATATATCTTGAATATTGCTATGTAAGGATCATTAAAAATAATAGATATTTATATGATTTATAAAATAAATATTTATATAAAGATCTTTAATTTCTATTTTCAAGATCTTTAATTTTTTTGAGCATAAACCGGTCTGGTGTATGGGGCACATGATCTGCTTAGGCTGTGCTGACGAGCGCGGTCTGACAGTGTGGTGGTCATTAAGTTGACTGCTCGAGGCTGTCTTGCGATTAGGGAGAGGTTCAATTCCTCAGACCGGTTCCAATTTCGCTTCGTGATATTTACTCCTTATGTTTGTTTTTACCCTCTTTGTTATGAAGAGGGTATTTTTACAGTTTTCTCTCACTTTTAACGTAAAAAGAGTGTAAAGTCCCTCTCTCACTTGTAACACTACAAGGCGCATCTGAGGGCAATGGAGTGTTGGCAGAGTGGCTTATTGCAGTTGCCTACTAAGCAATCAGTCGTTGTAAAACGGCTCAAAGGTTCAAATCCTTTACACTCCACCACATGGATAAGTGGCAGAGTTGGTAAATGCGCTAGTCTTGAAAACTAGTTGTCTAGAAATAGGCTTGCAGGTTCGAGTCCTGTCTTATCCGCCAGTTTTAGCGGCCTGATACTGTGCCGCCATAAAAACAACAGTATTATTGCGCATAAGAGTACAAGCTCATGCACCTAGCGCAGTGTCGTGCATCCGACTGGTACCGTTCTAAAGTTCTGAACGAAACGAGAACTAATGAGCAGTTACATCAATAAGGTCTATTTAAAAGCGTGCCTCTTTTCCTAATTTGTTGGGTACGCTTTTTTCTTTTCTGGAGTCTCCCAATGTTATCCATTAAGAATACATTGATTGCTGGTGCAGTCGCTTTTGCGGTTGGTTATATCGCCGGTTATGCTACAAGAGACGATCTGGCTGAAATTGAACGTCTGAACGTTGCGAAAAATGCACTGGAGCAAGAAAGAGCTAATTTGATTCAACAGCTGGAGGTTGAACATGAACACCAGAAGACAGCGCAAATCAATGCAGCAAAAACGCAGGAAGACTTGGATGA
>NZ_JBGVMC010000041.1:0-5985 GCF_045124615.1 Succinivibrio sp. | reverse complement strand
CTAACGCAATGTTCGACGTTCAGGTAAAGCGTCTTCACGAGTACAAGAGACAGCACTTAAATCTGCTTTACATCTTATCTCTATATAAGAGCTTATTAGAGAATCCTGATATGGGTATTCCATCACAGGTATTCATCTTCGGTGCTAAGGCTGCTCCTGCATATACTCTTGCTAAGGACATCATCTATGCTATCAACGCAGTTGGTGAAAAGATCAACAACGACTTACGCATCAAGGGTAAGTTAAAGGTTGTATTCTTACCTAACTACCGCGTAAGCTTAGCTGAGAAGATCATTCCAGCTGCTGATATCTCAGAGCAGATTTCAACTGCAGGTTATGAGGCTTCAGGTACTTCTAACATGAAGTTTGCAATGAACGGTGCTTTAACATTAGGTACTATGGACGGTGCAAACATCGAAATCGTTGAGAAGGCTGGTATTGAGAACAACATCATCTTCGGTTTATCTGTAGAAGAAGTTCAGTCTCTAAAGGCTAACGGTTACAACTCATGGGATTACTACAACTCTAACTCAGAGCTTAAGTCAATCCTTGATTGGTTAGATACCGATTACTTCACACCAGGTCAGCCAGGTGCATTATCATCAATCAAGCGCTCATTATTAGACAATGGCGATCCATTCTTAGTATTAGCAGACTTTGCTTCTTACAAGGATGCTCACCAGAGAGCTCAGGCTATGTTCAAGGACAAGCAGCGTTGGGCTAAGGCAGCTATGATTAACTCTGCTACAATGGGTATCTTCAGCTCTGACAGATCAATGCACGACTACGCTCGTGACATCTGGAACTTACAGAGCAAGAATGTTGACTAATTCATAGTTAGTTAAATTCAATAAATCCCCTGAATTAAAGTTCGGGGGATTTTTTTGTCTAAATATCATGAATTACTCAAATAAGGTTAATATTTAAGTATCGTAGTATGTATGTGTCACTCGTCTTAGATTGCCTTTGTGTGTAGTTTTTTAATGCAAAAAAGCCTCTACAAATGTAGAGGCTTAGATGTATTACAAAACTTTGTTTATTTTTCTGGATATGCTCTTTCGTATGGCCAGGTGCTTATTCCACCTGCATCAAGAACATAATAATATCCAAGTGAAATCAGTTTGTCTGCAGCAGTTTTAGAACGGCGACCAGATCTGCAGTAAACAACAACAGGTTTTGATAGATCAGAGCCTATTACATCTTGAGCAGTCTCTTTGCTGATTGAGCCTAAAGGAAGGAGTTTTGCTCCTGGTATATAGCCAGTTTCAAATTCTTCTTTCTCTCTAACATCAACTAAAACAACTTTGCCTGTACCTATAAGAGCATAGGCAGTAGGATGATCAATCTTTGTGTAGCCAGCGTTGATTGTAAAGGTATTTTCAGCCATTGTATTTCCTATATATGATAAGCAACATATTAATGAGGCTGCAGCAAGGAATCCTTTAATACGATTCATTTACTTTACCTGTGATTGAATCTTTTTGACTATATTGGTAGTTGAGCATCCATCAACAAATGGAATAATGATTACTTTACCACCATCAGCAAGAACTTCTTTATGTCCTGCAATCTGTTCAACCTTATAGTCTCCACCTTTGACTAATATGCTTGGTAGAACTCTTGAAATAAGTCTTTGAGGTGTATCTTCCTCAAATGATACAACATAGTCAACACAACCTAATGCTGCAAGAAGCTCCATACGCTCTTCTAGTGGAACAATAGGTCTTGTAGGTCCTTTTAATCTTGAAACTGAAGCATCTGAATTAACAGCGATAATAAGTGCATCACCTAATGCTCTTGCCTGCTTTAGATAGGTTACATGACCTTTGTGCAGAATATCGAAGCATCCGTTTGTCATAACAACTTTCTTACCCTGCTTTTTCAGATCACTAACTAGTGAAACAAGTTCATTTTCACCAATTACGCCGCACTTTTCATCTGGATTGTTCCTTCCAAGAGCATTGTATAACTCAGATGGAGATACTGTGGAAGTACCAATCTTACCGACAACTATACCTGCAGCACAGTTAGCCAGTTCACATGACTGAACAATATCTAGACCTGAAGCAAGACATGTTGCTAGTGTACCGATAACAGTATCGCCTGCACCTGTAACATCATAAACTTCTCGAGCATATGTAGGCAGATGAACAGCTTTCATGCCAGGTCTTATTAAAGACATGCCATCTTCTGATCTGGTTACAAGAAGCATCTTGAGATTTAGTTCTTCAATAAGAGCTAAAGCCTTTTGCTCTAAATCTTCATCATTTTTTACTTTTCCAACAACAGCCTCAAATTCAGACATATTTGGGGTAAGTAAAGTGGCACCTGAATACTTTTTAAAATCAGTTCCCTTAGGATCGATTAAAGTTGGCAGATTATACTTTGATGCAATTTCGATCATTTTACTTACACATGATAAAGATCCTTTACCATAGTCAGAGAAAATAACCACTTTTGTATCTTTGATTGAATCTTCGAATGCTCTTAATACCTTATCTTCATCAAGATTTGAGAATGAATCTTCAAAATCGAGTCTTAAAAGCTGCTGGTTTCTGCTAAGAACTCTTAGTTTTGTAATTGTAGGATGAGTCTGAGTAAGCACAAAATCAGGAGAAATATGATGTGATCTTACGATTTTCTCAAGGATTTCAGCATTTTTGTCTTCACCGACAATACCGACAAGATTACAAGGTGCGCCCAATGATGCAATATTGATAGCAACGTTTGCTGCACCACCTGCACGATCTTCTTTATCAGTAACTCTGACTACAGGAACAGGTGCTTCAGGCGATATTCTGCTGCTAGGTCCCTTCCAGTAGCTGTCGAGCATTACATCACCAACAACTGTAACTTTTCCTGTGAATGAGAATGATTGATTTGTCATAGTCTTATTTCCTGATTATAGAATTCCTGCACGCATGAGATCATGAAGATTGAATGCACCGATTGGGTGATTGTCATCATCCACAACAACAAGAGAGTTGATCTTAAGTTTGTGCATGAGTGCAAGAGCATCTGCTGCAAGATCGTCAGATTTTACCTTGCCTCTAACAGTAGAACTCATCAGTTCTTTAATATCTGTGTTGATAGTGGCTCCCTTCTCAAGAGAACGTCTTAAGTCACCATCAGTATAAACGCCGACAAGTTCATTTGAATCATTGACAATGCAGATAAAACCAAGTGTTTTTCTTGTCATTTCAAAAAGGGCGTCTTTTAGTTTTACATTGTCATGAACAACAGGAATTTCTGTACCCTTGTGCATAACATCCTGGCAGTGTACAAGAAGTCTTCTTCCTAAGGCTCCACCAGGATGAGACATTGCAAAGTCGCGCTCTGTAAAGCCTCTAGCTTCAATCAGTGCTACAGCAAGTGCATCACCTATGGCAAGTTCTGCTGTAGAGCTTGATGTTGGAGCAAGATTAAGAGGGCATGCCTCTTTTTCAACATGAGCACTTAATGTAACATTTGCGGCTTTTCCAAGAGATGATTCAACATTGCCTACAATAGCAATCAGAGGGATCTCTCTTCTTTTGAGAATAGGGATTAGGATCTTTAATTCAGAGCCTTCGCCAGAATTTGAAATAGCGATTACACTGTCATCCTTACCAATCATACCAAGATCGCCATGTGCAGCTTCACCTGCCTGAACGAAAAATGACTGGGTACCGGTACTAGCGAGGGTGGATGCTATCTTTGATGCAATATGACCTGATTTACCAACACCTGTAAGAATAACTTTTCCTTTGGTGTTCATCATAATCTGGCACGCTTTTACAAAGTTTTCATCAATTGCAGGGATTAGATCTAGTAAAGCCTGAGCTTCCTGCCTTAAAACTTTTATGCCGGCACTGATACATGACTGTGAAAACATTGAATAACTCCTAAAAATAACTGCCCTATATTTTATCAAAACTTTATATATATTGAGGTGATAAAAGAAAATATTACTTAACAATATGTTTTAAATTATCAGTAAAGAAATTTTTCAAAAATAAAAAATCAGGCTGTATTTAATTTTTCTGATATATTGTCTCTTTTTTATTTTTATTGACCTTATCTTGTTTTACCTGACATGTAAGTAGGCTATAATTCAATAAAAAAATATCCTATGAGAATACATACATATGAGACAGAGCAGTACTAATAATCAGACTAAGTATCAGGTATATATCTACATTCTTACTGTTGCAGTGATGTGTACCATATTTGGTTTTAATTTAGGTGCTCTTATTTCAACCAAGCTACGTCTTGTTAATATTTTTATGCTGGAAATCTATGACATTGACAGCATGATAAATACATTCTTGTTAGGATCATTTGTAGGTTCATTTCTCTGTGGCAGACTTATTGCTCAGACAGGAAGACTTCAGTCAATATTAGGTGCATTTATTATTGGTGTGCTTGGACACAGTACTTCTGCAATGTCGCCAACCTTCAGTACTCTTTTCATATCAGAATTTGCTGTAGGTGCCGCATTTGGAATATATCTTCTGGCAGCTACATGTTATGTTGTTGAATTAGCTCCTGCATCTAGCAGGGGCATGTGCTCAACTCTTATTGGTGTATTTTTCTGTTTTGGCCTTTTAATCGCATTCTTATTAAGAAACGTAATTGCACACAGCAATATCATGGTTGTTTCAACAGTTATTGTTTTTTGCATTCCTGTTCTTCTTTATGCATATGCAAGACTTCCTGAAAGTCCAAGATATCTTTCTTTATCAGAGTCATCAGATAGAGCATTATCAGTTCTGATTAAGCTTAGAAACAAGAATTCAGAAGCAGCAAGAGAGCTTGCTGCTATCAATGAGTGTGTTCTAGGTGAGGACAGAGGTATCAATCTTTTCTTTAAAAGCTCTGTATACCGTTCTGTTATATGGATCCTTTTATCAACAGCACTTTTAATTTTCTTTCAAGGCTGTGCAATCATACCTTTGATGACATCTGAACTTTGTAAGATTTACAATGCTGCTGTAGGTTCACTTATGCCGCATGAAAGATACGAACTTAACTATATACTGATAGGCTCCATATTTATCGGTATTCTACTGGCATCAATTTTAAGTTCATATCTTGTAGACAAGGTTGGTCATAAGGCAGTAATGCTTGGTGCATGTACGTTTAATGAGGTATTACTGCTATCATTATTCATTCTTTTGTCACTAATGAACAGACAGTTTGGTCCATATGCATTTGCCTTTGTTCTTCTGCTTTTTTCCTTTTCATCTGTAATACTGCTAAATGTATTCATTACAACACTGCTACCTGAACTTTTACCTTTAAAAGGAAGAGAATTTGGTCTGTCAGTATGTCTGATTACTTGTTATGCAGCAATCATGCTTTGCATGTATCTGTTCTCAAGAACAATGCACAACTTAGGTATTCAGTTCATGATTTCCTTCTTTGTTATCATAGGTGCAATTTTGTATGTTGTACTTAAGGTAGTAATACCAGAGACAAAAGATCAGATGTTAGAGCAGATGGAAAATACTATATTCAATGAGCGTTCTTTAAAGGCCATTGATAAAAAGTAGCTAAGTAGTAATCAATTACATATTTACAAAGTAAATCTGGTTTTATCCATACAAAAAAAGGCTCATACTAAAAAAGTATGAGCCTTTTATGCTTTTAAAAGTTTACTTTCTTAAAGCTGCGTTAATCTGCTCAACATGCTCTACCTTTAAATCACCCTGTGAATAGAGTAGAGATAGTCTTGAAACAATATACTGATATCTTGCAGCAGATGCTTTTTGCATTGCGTCATATACATTCTGAGTTGCATTTAGAACATCAGTCATTGTTCTTGTTCCTACATCATAACCTGCGATAGTTGCATTTAAAGCAGACTGAGCAGAAATTGCTGAATTGCTATAAGCCTTAACAGAGCTGATTGAAGCATTAACATTGTTATAGCTGTTATTTACATTAGCAATAAGCTTTCTATGTGCCATTTCTAAAGCTTCTGAAGCCATTAGATACTGAGCT
>NZ_JBGVMC010000040.1:0-2117 GCF_045124615.1 Succinivibrio sp. | reverse complement strand
GCTCTTGCAATAGCCTTTTCAACAGGTACACCATAGCCGTGCTGTGATGAGGCATTACCAAAATATACGCGTAAATAAGGCTCCATTGCCTCAATTACTTTAGGATCAATCTGTGTTGTGGCATTGTTATCAAGGTAGGTGCCACCTAAACCTACACCTAAATCCATTGTATTCATATACTACCTTACAGTTAAGCTGATCAGACGACCTGTTTTATCTGACAGTTTCTGCTTTAAAAAGCCTACTGTCATTTCCTTTAACATGCCATTTGAAATACTGCCAGAGAACTCAACACTTACATCTGCACCAGCAATTGACAGTAATTTGATAGCAGAACCGTCAGTAAAGCCTTTAACAATTTCATCAATAACCTCATTTACGTCGTTGTAAATTGGTGATGATTTTGTCTTTTCATCAATTGAGCTTTGAACAGCCTTGGTTGCTGCACTTGCAGAGGTTACAGTATTTAATGATGAGAATGAGCTGTTGTTTGCAGTGCTGATTGTAATTGATGGAATAGGTGTTGGAACATGGCCAGGACGAGGCACACCACATTTTTCAAGATCAACCCAGACATCATCAATAATCTCTTCAATTCTCATCTTGCAGCTTGAACAGCCACCACCAGCCTTTGTATAGTTGGTAACTTCTTCAACTGTTGTCAGATGATTTTCCCAAACAGCTTTTTTAATCTTGTTGATACCAACACCAAAGCAGTGGCAAATAAGCTCACCGTCATCATGAGAATTTTCATATGACTGACCATGATAATTTGCAATAGCAGCATCTAATGCTTCTCTGCCCATAACTGAACAGTGCATTTTCTCAGGAGGAAGACCACCTAGATAATCTACGATATCCTGATTTGAAATCTTTTCAGCCTCTTTTAAAGATTTACCTTTTAACATTTCTGTTAGTGCTGATGATGAAGCAATAGCGGAACCACAGCCATATGTCTGGAATGCAGCATCTTCAATTACCTCAGTTGCAGGATCGATTTTTAACATCAGACGCAAAGCATCTCCACAGATAATAGATCCTACATCACCAACAGCATTGGCATCTTCAATAACACGTGCATTACGTGGATTTAAAAAGTGATCTTTAACTTTATCAGAATAATCCCACATAAAAATATCCTCTATTTATCAAAATCTGAAAAAGAAAGAGAGCTTCTATCCTCTATTTCTCTTTTTAAAATCAGCTCTACTTTGCACTTACCATAGTTTGTCTGAAGGTTGGTTACAAAGTTATTGAGTTTTGCAGTATTCTCAAATGAAGCCTTAATTATATATGAATAATCAGATGCAATCTTATAAAGTGAATTTACACAAAGAAGGCTTCTTGCATATTCTAAAAATTTATCCTCATCAGCATTTGTCACCTGAACATAGATTAGAGCTTCTAAGGATAGAGCAAAAACCTGAGAACTGATTTTCGCTCCATAACTTTCAATAATCTTTAGATCTTCAAGACGCTTGACTCTGCTGCCAACAGCTGGAGCTGACAGTCCAACCTTTGAAGCTATATCTCGAAGTGACTTTCTTCCATCCTCTCTTAATACTGACAGGATCTGAATATCTGCTGTATCTAAATTAACCATATTTTTCTCACAATACTGTGCAAACAAATGATAACTTATTTAATAAAAATGTGAATACAGATGAGAAATATAATTATCCAATATATTAGACTAATATCTAATATATTGGATTGACAAGATAAAATCAAAATAGTTCTATCTGAATGTCAGAGCTCGCATTGCATTGAGAACCGCCAGTATCAGCACTCCGACATCTGCAAAAATTGCACTGTATATATTTGCAAATCCAAAAGCACCTAAAAATAGCACCATGAACTTTATGAATATGACAAAAGCAATATTGAATACTGCAGTTTTGTAAATTCTCTTTGAAATTACAAAGCACTTTCTTACGCTTTCAAGAGAATCATTCATAACAATGATATCCGCGCTCTCAACTGACAGAGCAGATCCTTTCTTTCCCATAACAAAGCTTACATCTGACAGATTTATTACAGGAGCATCATTTAAACCATCTCCGCAGAAAGCTACTATATGATTTTGCTCTTTAATTTTCTTAAATACTTCAACTTTT
>NZ_JBGVMC010000039.1:0-3206 GCF_045124615.1 Succinivibrio sp. | reverse complement strand
AGAACTACCTGACGATTACATCCTTTCTCAGCACAGCAAGAAAACAAGGTATAGATGCATTTGTTGCTCTGACCTCTGCTTTTAATGGTAAGGCTGAGAAGATTATTTTAGGGGTAGGTTCTGAGTAGTTACGCTTTTTCTTTTAATTTCATCTCAAAAAGGGTCTTATTACCAGCTGTTCCCTTAATAGGATAATCCTCTAATAAATTTATACCTCTTTTTCTTGAAACATGTTCATGATAAGCTTGTTTCATAGCATCTTCCTTTAGATTTTTGATTTTTCCAAGAGGTTTTACATTCACTCTGTAGCTCATTTCCTTCTGAGTTTTAGATAGCATAAGCTCAGTTCTTGCAGCATTGATTATTTGCTCTCTATCATGATTTATCTTAAGAACAGCATTTGGCTTTGATAACTGCAATGGAGCTAAAAACACACCTAGGATGATCGCAATAACCATCGCTACCATGCAAATTCTCAAATGCAGTTCAAGGAGCTTTTTCTTTGTCACAAGGATATACTCAAAAAAATATTATTCAAATTGCTCAGTATTACCAGAGCCAACTCTTACTATAGATGGAACTCCATCCTCAAAAACGATAACCGTAGTTGGTGAGGTAGTAAGAACACCACCGTCAGCTATAAGATCAACAACAGATCCTATTCTGTCATTTATCTCAACAGGATCATTCTGAGCAATCTCATCACCAGGAAGAATAAGAGAACAGCTCATCAAAGGAGCATCAAGTTCTGCAATAATTGCATCAAGAATAGCGTTTTTAGGAACTCTGATACCGATTGTCTTTCTTTTTTCATTCATCAGTCTTTTTGGAACAATTTTTGTTGCAGGTAGAATAAATGTATAAGCTCCTGGTGTATTGTTCTTCAACAGTCTGAATACAGAGTTGTCAACTCTTGCATATTCTGAGATTTCAGATAAATCTCTACATAAAAGCGTAAAGTTGTGATGTTTGTCTACCTGACGGATCCTTGCAATACGCTCTACAGCATTTTTGTTTTCAAGCTTACAGCACAGTGCATAGGCTGAATCTGTTGGCAGTACAGCAACACCGCCGTCATTGATGATAGAACAAATCTGAGAAATAAAACGTTTTTGTGGGTTATCAGGGTGAACTGTAATATATTGTGCTGTCATTTTATATTCTTCCTAAAACGAGGGCACCTTAAGGTGCCCATCATCATTTAAGGTATCTGAGCTGAATTATCCGGTTGATTTATTTTCTCATCAGAATTTGATTCTGTCTTTTCAACAGTGATATCATTCGCCGCACTCATGGATTTATTCACTTCAACTGATTTTTTTTCGCTGTCATTATTCACAAAAGAATTTTCTGAAAACTCATTATTGCTTCTGGTAGTAACAACAGCATCAGCCTTTCTGTCTGATACAAATGCTTCTACATCAGTAACAATATCCATAAGCTTAAAGATCTGCTCTAGTGGCATTCTCTCTAAAGGTAGCTTTGCACGTCTGCCAAAAACTCCGGCAGCCAACATATTGTAAAGCATAGATTCCTGATCGGTTAAAGCCATAGAGGAATTGAGTTCTTCGATTTCAATATCGTCAAATGACCATAAATCTTTAGCAGAAACAAAGATATCCTTGTTTAAAGTCAGAGATTTTGTATTTGGCAGATAAACACGGATATTATTGATAATTGCAAAAGATCTCATTTCAATACCAGACAGATAAGCGCACTGAGCATGTGCAACCCATGAAATCTTGCAGATATCTGACAGTTTAGATGGGAGTACAATAATTACTACACCAGGAATATCAGGAATTGACAATGCTGTTGCTAAATCATCAACGAAATAAACCTTTCTTGGTTTTATATCAAGTTTAGCCAGATCCTTTACAGTAATACCCAGATCACGAAGACCGCCTACCTTTGATCTTAGAACATTGTCAAGTAGAACTACTCTAACAGTCTGAGGAGGAGGTAGTAATCCCAACTGCAGAAGATCTTTTCTTACAGGATTTAAATCAAGATAATCACGAAGGAAATTGAGGATAAGGAATCTGTGAGATTCAAACCACAAAGTATCAATGCCGCGTACAGGGATCTGACGAATAAAAGAATTAGAGTTCTTGTGAGAACACAACCATTTGCATACCTGAACAAATCTTATAAAATCACTGTCATCTAAAGATGTCAGATAGTGAATGTTCTCAACACCAGCATCAATTAGATCAGGTAATTCATGCTGCAGAGCTTTTAATCTGGATTCTGCTGAATGGAATTCAACAAGGTGTCCTGCCCATGTTGCAATATCATCGATCTTTTCAAAAACAAGATGAATAGGTACCTCAATAGTACCGATATCAGGATAGGTTTTCTCAATAAAATCGACCTTTCCTGCTGTGATTTCCTTATGCCAGTCTGCACAGAATTTTATGAATTCATCCTTATTTGCAACAACATCCTCATCACGTGTAGGAGCACCTAAATAGATACGAACTGCATCTGCAGGCTTATTGTTTTTGATTGAATCACTGATCCATGCAATTACTTTACTTTTGTAGAGTGCATTAATTTCTGCACGAATACTGTTGCGGGTCTTCACTTAATAGCTCCTTAAAGCATACTTATATAGTTGTTGTTATAATAAAATCATTAAATGAATATGTATATCAACAAGTTATTATTTTTGAACTTAATACACAAAAATAATAGTCCATTTTGGCTAGATTTCCAAAAATAACTACAAACAGCACTATTAATTATCGCTTTTTTATTAATTGTCACGATTTATAATGTGCACTACTAAGTATAAAGATATAGTTATAAGTTAAAAAGGATTTAATTTGTCTTATCCTAAGATTGACAATAATAGACACGATTTCAAATATAATCTACTGCTATCATTTGAATTAACAGTAAATTCAGCTAAACTACATATAGTTACTATATATTCTGGATATAAAAATGACTGAAAAGACATTCAAACCATTGCCACTTGGCAATGAGGACTTTGCATATATCATTCAAAATGGTGGTTATTATATTGATAAGACCTCTTATATAAAAAAAGTCTTTACCAATCTCTCTCCTGTGATCCTTTTTACAAGACCAAGACGCTTTGGTAAAACACTGCTTATGGATATGTTTGCCACATATTTAACTATTGGCAAAGATGGCAGTGATAACAGAGAATACAAAGAAAAACTCTTTGAAGGTCTTGA
>NZ_JBGVMC010000038.1:0-2878 GCF_045124615.1 Succinivibrio sp. | reverse complement strand
CTCACTTTTTTACCTTATTTTGTGTATGTTTGACTTTATTATAAACATTTGCTAAGAGAAATGAAAAAGAAATAAGTTATTTTTGGAAATTTTTGTATAAGAATCTCTTATTTTGCTGTTGTCAAAGCTGAATTTTTGATTGATAACAAGAATTGATTCTTAATTGATTTGTAATGATAGTAAAATAATAATTAAATACCATGTAAAATTTTCTTTGAATTTCTTTAAAACTAATCAGTGAAGTATAATTTTATAGTTTATTTTTAGTAATTCAAAAGTCATTAAAGTACAGAAGGTCCAAGGTGGAACTATATACAAAGATGGAGGAGTTTCTAGCTGATAAAAAGGCTTTGGATTCCTACCGATCAATAAAGGCAAAAAATCAGAAGGCTCTTGAAATTATTGTAGACGGACACAGTTATGTGAATCTGTCATCAAATGATTATTTAGGTCTTGCTCAGGATATGAGTATTGTTCATGAGTTCTACGAGAGTACTGATTTTAAGAATATACGCCTAAGTTCGTCAGGTTCACCTCTTTTGACCGGTGCTCATGATTCATATGAAAAAGCAAGTTTAGCCATGCAAAAGTTGTTTGGCAAAAGTGCACTTTTCTTTAACTCAGGATTTGCTGCAAACTCAGGTGTTATATCAGCACTGTCAGATGCTGATACTCTAATTATTGCAGATAAGCTTGCTCATGCATCAATGATTGATGGTCTTACAGGCGCAAAAGGCAAGTATTTAAGATTTGCTCACAATGATTATGAGCATCTTGAAAGACTTATAAAAAGCAATCTTGATAAATATGACAATATTCTTGTAGTGACAGAAGCTGTTTTCAGCATGGATGGTGACAGAGCTGATATAAAGAAGCTTTGCGAACTTAAAAAACAGTATTCAAATGTCTATTTATATGTAGATGAAGCTCATTCATTCAGTGTATTTGCACAAAACGGAGCCGGCCTTTGTGCATCTTTAGGTTTAGCAGATGACATCGATTTTATTCTTGTAACCTTTGGAAAAGGTCTAGGTTCACAGGGAGCCTGTCTTATTGCTAATCAGACTGCTGTAAACTATCTTATAAATACAACAAGATCTCTTATTTTCTCAACTGCATTATCTCCATTAAGCTTTGAACATAATGCATTCATGATAGAGTATATGCAAAAGAGAAATGATTTAAGAGAAAGGCTTTATAAGATATCAGAGTATATTCATCAGACTATAAAAGATTGCTCATTAGAAAATCTTTCGCAATCTCAGATAATACCTGTTTTAACCTATAGCAATGAAAATGCATTAAAAGCCTGCTCACTATTTAGAGAAAAAGGTTTTTATGCGATGCCGATAAGACATCCTACAGTACCACAAAACAAGGCACGATTAAGACTGTCTCTTAGTGCTGCCTTAAGTGATGATGAGGTATGTGCCCTTGCAGATGCAATTAAGGACTGTAAAGAAAAATGCAGATAGAATTTTTAACTAAAAATGAAAATTTTGATAATCTTCGTCTGATCTTTTCAGGTTATGGTCAGGATAAAAGAATATTTGATTATCTTCTTGCAAAATATGAAGGCAACTTAGCTTTAGTTTATGACTATCGCACATTGGATTTTGATGAGTCCTTAATTATCCCATATAAAACTATTGAGCTTTTTGCCTGGTCAATGGGCGTTATGATTGCACCTAAGGTGCTAGAGGCTCACAATCTTCTTGATAGAGTACTAAAGTCTACCTCCATAAACGGCACAGTATATGGAATTGACGATAAGTTTGGTATTGCTCCTGCAATGTGGCAGGCAACAATTGATTCTATCAATGAAAAAACAGCAATGAAGTTCTATCAGAGAATGTGTACAGATAAAGCTGTTTTTGATGAGTTTTTGCCTTTTTCATGTCAAAGAAGTGTAGATGAGCTTAAAAATGAGCTTGAATTTATTCAGATGATAAATCAGATCAAAGGTCCAAATTTTAAGTACAATACAGCCTATGTTGGATTAAAGGACAGAATATTTCCATCAGTATCTCAGCTTTGTGCTCTTGAAAATGTCAAAGAAACGAAAGTTATTACAACACAGACAGGACACTTTGATATAAATCTTTTTAAACAGATCCTTATCAATGATTGATATTAAAAAACATATTAACAGACAGTTTTCAAAAGCCTGTGACACCTATGAGAGTGATGCTTTTATTCAAAAGAAAATGGCAGAGCATCTTATGTCCATGCTATGCAGTAAATCTTATTTTAAGATCCTTGAAATCGGCTCTGGTACAGGATATCTGACTTCCCTTATCGTAAATAAGCTTGATTATAACAGTCTGATTATTAACGATCTGTCTTTGAATATGCTTGAGCATTGTAAAAAACGCTTTGGCAGTAAAGTTCAAGGATATCTTTTAGGTGATGCTGAATCTCTTTTTTTAGAAGATAAATATTCCCTAATCATTTCAAATGCCTGTTTTCAGTGGTTTTCATCTTTAAAGAATGCAATTGAAAAATTTCTAAACGCATTGGATAAAGATGGCGAGATTGTATTTTCAACCTTTATTGATGGAAATTTCAAAGAGCTTAAAGCTACACTCGGTGTAACTATTGATTATCTTGATTTGGCTACGATTGAATCAGTTTTAAAATCACTTAACCTTGATTATACAATCGAAAGCAAGAGTGTAAAAAGTCACTATAAGACAGTGCGTGAAATGCTTAAAAACTTCAAAAATACTGGTGTAAGCGGTCTTTCAAATACCACCTGGACCAAATCAAAGCTCATATCATTTGAAAATCAGTATAAGGATTTATACACTGATGATAAAGGTATATACCTTTCATGGGAGCTTTGCTTTGTTAGAGCAAAGCGTAAAATTTAAATACC
>NZ_JBGVMC010000037.1:0-8413 GCF_045124615.1 Succinivibrio sp. | reverse complement strand
GTATAAGGAACAATAAATACCATATTATCTCAACTGCGTTTGAGCATCATGCCGTTTTAAACTCATTAAAAAGACTTGAAAATCTAGGTTTTGAAATTGAACTTATAAAACCTAGTGCAGACGGACTTATAAAAACTGATGATATAAAAAATGCTATTAAAAGCAATACAGCCGGCATAAGTGTCATGTATGCAAACAATGAAATAGGCACAATTCAGCCATTGCACAAATAGCAAAATTGCACACAGCGTGAATGCGCTTTTTCATACGGATGCGATTCAGGCAGCAGGTCACATCGATATTGATGTTACTAAGGTTGATCGTGAATATGAACTTGTTGAAGCATTTGCTAAAGAGCTTGGTACTCAGTTGATTCAGTTTGTTCCTCGTGACAATGAGGTTCAAAGAGCAGATATCAGAAGAAAGACTGTTATTGAACATCATCCTGATGTTGCACAAGCCGATGTATACAGAGAGCTTGCAAAGAAGATTGTGGAAAACCAGAACTTTGTAATTCCAAAACCATTAACTCATGATAGATTAGAAGAAATTCTTCTTGAGTACGGCTTAATGGATCTTTAGTAATTAACTTAGTGAGCAGTAATTATTTACAGCTCGCTTTATTTGTGAGCTTAGCTCTTACAGAAACAATCATTCCTAATATTACAAACATTGCACCTATAATCTCTTCTTTTATAAGTGTTTCACCTAAAACTACAAAACCAAGAGCTGCACCAAACAAAGGAATCAGATATACGAAAATTCCTCCTTTGCTAGCTCCAACTCTGCTTATTGCATAATTCCATGAGGCAAAAGCCACAATACCTGCAAACAAAGAAAGCACAAGGAAAGAAACAATGTCTGTAAACTCAATCTTATAAACAATCAGTGAATTGCTAAAGGAGCCAAAAACAAAACACAAAAAAGCACCGACAAGCGCTGTATAGGCTGTAACAGACAGTGCGTTTATATTAGGAGAGAGTCTGTAGCTTATAACAACATATACTGACCAGAGGATCTCACAGATAACCACTAAAATCTCGCCGAAATTGAATTCAAACTGAGTTATTACTTTAAGTGAGCCTTTGCTGACAATAATCATTGCTCCTATAAGAGAGATTAGTATGCCAAGCCAACCATACTTTGACAGTCTCTCGCCGATGAACAAAAATGCACAGACGGAAGTAACAGCAGGACCGATACTTTCAATTAGAGCTGCATTTGAAGCTGTCGTATATTTAAGACCTTCAAAAAGCAGTGTATTGTGTAGAAAAATACCCAATGCACCCATAGCTACCAGAAGCTTAAAGTCATGCAAAGAAACCTTAATGCTTTTTACGCCACCTTTAAAAAATAAAAAGGCAAACAGAATAAGGCTTACAAGAGTAAATCTAGCTCCTGTAATAAGCATTGGTGACAGACTGTCTTTTAGAATTCTTCCACAAAGGGGCGTAGCACCCCAGAAAAAGCATGCTAGAACAAGATAAAAATATGCTTTTGACTTTGAGGTCATAATTTACCTACCTGTCGTTTTTATCCTCATGAACTGCAGTGCCTTCAATTGTTCTGCCTCTTGTATAATGGTCTTTACTCTCAGAAAAAATATCATCCATGTTTGTATGATTAGCCTTTATATCTCTCTTGAATAAAAGAGCATATAGAGCAAGAGTCAAGGCAATGATATCAGTTATAAAACCAGGAAAAGCAAAAAGTAATCCTGCAAAAACAAAAAGAGAGTTTTTGCTTTTTGAAAAAGATAATGGATTTAAGGCAAGATTACCTATAAGAGCTCTAAAGCTGTTTTTTACAAGCCATATTCCTAAAAACACATCTGCTATAAGCCAAAAGATAGCATTTAAAGCTCCGATTGCAGCACCTACCTTGATAATGGAAACCAATTCAAGCAATAAAAATACAGATACTATCCAAAGCAGATTTCTATTCACAAATCACCTCATATTTTTTTTCAGTCTCATTATTTAAATGTAGACTGCTATCATGCAAATCAAGTTTTGTTTTTATTTTTTTTCTAATGTTACTGAATAATTATTGCTAAACGCGTCGCAAACTTATTATTTCGCTGTGACTATCCCCAAAGTTTTATATATTTTTCTAAAACAAAAATCTTTTTTGACGTATATATAAAAGACGTACATCTTCATTTTCTGCAAATACAAGAAAATAATGCACAAATGAATATTTAAAATATTTCGAGGTTTTTATGGACTTTTTTAGAAAACTAAGTATCAAAGCAAAATTAGTATTAAGTTTCGCTATATTAAATTTCACTATTGTGGTTGTATCAATTTTTTCTGTTGTTTCAAATTATGACAATATTAATACTTCCTACAATGTAGAAAGAATTCTTAATAAATCCTATAACAGAGTTATCAACACACAGCAGGCTCTAGAAAATGCAGATAACGGCATTTTAGAATACCTGCAACCTGACAAAGACCATAACAGAAATGATGCATTTATTGCTGATGCAGAAAGCATGATTGCTGAAATATCACGAATTGCATCAATCATGAACGAAAATGTAATTGGTGATCTTCCATCACCTGAAAACTATAAAAACCAAATTCTCGAAGTTAAACAGGCTTCAGCAAAACTTACAGCAGCATTTAGAAATGAAGTAGTACCTTTAGTTAAATCAAATAAAATAAATGAAGCTTTATCAGTCTACCTTAAAGACGTAAGGCCTCAGACCGTTAAGTGTCTTGATTTATTCAAAAAGATGATTAATGAGCAGGTATCATTAAGTACAAAGCTGACTGATAACAATACATCAAAAGCCCCAATGATTATTGCTATCATTCTTGCAGTTTTTGGCTTTGTAGTTGCTCTTTATCTATCTAGCATTCTATCAAGCTACATTACTAAAAACTTTGAAAAATTATCTTCATTTATCAATAACATGGCTAATGGAAACTTTGATTTCAAGATTCAGCATTCATTAAAGGATGAATTCGGTAGACTGTTTGATACAACTGTCGAGTTAAGACGTAAACTAGGTGGCTCACTTGAGGATGTTGTAAAGTCATATACAGAATTTGATTCAAAACTAAATGATATTAACGATAAGATTCAGAATGTTGCTGTTGCAATTGCTGATGCAGAAAGCAGATCTGTAACAGTTTCTGCTGCATCTGATGAGATGGTTTCAACAACAGCCGATATCGCTAAAAACTGCGAGAGTGCATCAGAAAACGCATCTCTTACACAGAATATTACAAGTCAGGGTGTAAGTGAAATTGACCATGTTATCGATGCTATTAGAGCACAGGCTGAAAAGACAAAACACGATGCAAAACTTATCGGTGCTCTTGTTGATCAGTCAAATAAGATCGGCTCTATCGTTCAGACTATTGAAGATATCGCATCACAGACAAATCTGCTTGCTCTAAATGCTGCTATTGAGGCTGCTCGTGCTGGTGAGGCTGGTAAGGGATTCGCTGTTGTAGCTGATGAAGTTCGTGCTCTTGCATCAAGATCATCGTCTTCTACACAGGAAATTACTAAGATGGTTTCACAAATCCAGACTGATGCAAACAGCGCTAACGAGTCTATGACAAATTCTCTACAGTTAATGAATGCTCTTGCTGAAAAGGCTGCTGGTGTTACATCTATTCTAAATGACATTATTAACAATGTTGACAGTGTAAATGCACAGATTGGACAGATTGCTACAGCTGCACAGCAACAGACCACTGCTACATCTGAAATTTCTAACAACATGCAGGGTGTAAGCAACCTTACACAGCAGAGTTCTAATCTTTCTCAGGAAAGTAGCAGTGAAATCGATACTCTGCGCATAACAGCAGAAGATCTGTTAAGAAAGCTCTCTACTTTCAGATTCTAAAAAAACAGATTAACCTCGTTTTAAAGCCATACTATGTATGGCTTTTTTTTACATGCTCGTCAAATTTTTTTCGTTAATCGATTAGCTTTTTGCCTATTGTGTTATATTCAAAAATAAATATTTTGCGTAATGGATAAAATGAAAAAGTTTATTTTTGCTCTGTTTTACTTTTTTATAGCTATGAGCCTTAACAATGTAAAGGCTGATGAGCTTTCTGATTTACTTACAATTGAAGACTCTAAAAAGGTTGAGAATCAACTCTTTGCAGCAAACTGCTCTCAAAATAACGATCTTATAAAATGCACCATATCTCCTGATAAGAACATATACATTTATAAGGATTCAATTAAAACAGAATCAACAGATGCGATTGTTGGTAATGTAATTTTACCAAAGGGAGTATCTCATGAAGATTCTCAGGGAATAAAACAGATCTACAACGCTCCATTCGAAATTGAAATATCCATTGCAAAGGCAAAAGCTTTTGACTCTGTAATTTTGTCTGCACAAGGCTGTGACAATAGTGGAATATGTTATGCTCCAGCCTCATACAAATATGTTATTGAAAAAGATATATCGGCAACTTCTTTTAGCAATAATTCAGATAATGTTTTATTTTCAAAAAATGATAGTTTTGCGCTCATTCTTCTATTAGCGCTTATTTTTGGAGCAGCACTCGATCTTACTCCTTGTTCCCTACCTTTACTTTCTATTTATTCGGCTACTATTCTAGGTTCACACAGTACAAAAAAGGATGCTTTTATCAATAATGCGGCCTATATCATTTCGCTTGCTTTAGGATATAGCATTATCGGTATTGTATTCTCCTTTATAGGTGTGTCAGCACATGGCTTTTTACAGCATCCTATAACATGCGTTGTTTTGAGCATAATACTGCTAGTACTGGCGCTTCATACACTTGATTTGCTCAGATTGCCAAATCTTCCAACATTTAATTCAAAGATACAAAATAGTCTTGCTTTACTAAGAAACGGCTCTGTAAAAAAAGCTGTTGTAATGGGACTTTTATCGGCACTGTTTACAACTCCATGTACCTCAGCTCCTTTAACTGGAGCTCTTATCTATGTAATGAAAACCAACTCAATAGTATTAGGATCACTCATTTTCTTTGCTATTGGTCTTGGAATGGGCTTACCTTTAATCATAATAGGACTTTTCGGCTCAAAAGCCCTTATTGTATTTAAAAGCAGAACCTCGATTATTAAAAAATTATTATCTCTTCCGTTGATAATTACTGCTCTATTCGTTTCAAGACATCTTTTAGGCGAGTATTCAAAGATTGCCTCAATATGCGTATACAGCATCTGCCTGTTTACACTGGTTACTTTACTTTTAAACAAAAAGAACAAGTTTTTAAAAATCAGCCTTTCTTCTATTGCTTTAGTATGTTGCTTTATTACAGGCTATTATTTTGAAAATTCAGTAGGCACACATAAGCTAAACTTTGAACAGATTTACAGCATTGAAGATTTAGAAAAATACAAAGGAGAAAAGATTTTTCTAACTGTCAGTGCAAGCTGGTGTGCAAACTGTCATCAGTTAGATGATGAACTTTATTCAACAGATGAGTTTTTAAATCTAGTAAAGGGATATCGACTATTAAGATATGACTTTTCTGATCCTAATTCAGTAGCATCTAAAAAGTTTAGCAGTCACTTTAATATGCTAGGTGTACCTTATGCCGTATTCATTGATGAAAATCTAAATGCTCTTAAGACTTACCAGGGACTGATAGGCATTGAGGATTTAGAGATAATTAAATAAAAATAAATCTCGTTATCAATCATTGAGATTAGTAACGAGATCTATACAACTCTAATAGTCTTATAAAGACTACATATTATTTCTTCTGTTCAGCTTCTTTCTTAGCTTCTTTAACGGCTGTCAACTTTACGTTGAAGATTAAGACAGAATTTGGTTTGATTATGTTGCCAACAGCATTCTCACCATATCCTAGCTTTGATGGAATATATAGCTCATACTCAGAACCAACAGTCATTAACTGAAGACCTTCAATCCAGCCTGGGATCATGTTGTCTAATGGGAATTCTACAGGAGCCTTCTGCTCATCAAATACTGTACCATCAATTAAGGTACCCTTGTAGATAACAGAAATGGTATCTCCTTTCTTAGGCATTGCACCTTCACCCTTAGTGATTACCTTGTACTGGAGACCTGATGCAGTTGTTACTACGCCTTCCTTTGAAGCATTTGCTTTTAAGAAGTCTTCACCAGCCTTTAAGTTATCCTCTGCAGCCTTCTTGGTCTCAACTTCTACTTTTTCCTGAATTCTCTTATCTAAATCCTTAAGAACATCTTCGATCTCATCACGACCAAGCATTGAAGCGCCGTTTACACCATCCTGGAAACCTGCAACGATCATTTCTGAGTTTAACTGACCAATGAAGTTTTCCTGGTTCTTTTTCATCTGAGATACATACTCACCTAATGAGGCACCGATAGCATAAGCAGCCTTGTCCTCAAAAGAGCTATCTTTTGAAATAGCACCTGACTGTGTAACTCCACCTACAGGCATTGAAATCTTATGGTCACATGCTGACAATGCAAAAGCTGATGCTGCAACAGCTGTTGCAATCAGAGCTTTCTTATAAAAGTTTTTCAAAATATTCTCCAAAATTTGTTATTTAAAAATGTTCAAATGGTTTTAAATTCTGATTGCACATAATACCATGATTTAATATCTGCAATTTAGAATTTTTACTTATTGAGCCTATTCTCGTGACTTTAGTACAGAATTTTTGAGCTATGTCCTCAATATTTTGTCTAAAACCTTTAGATGCTGTAAACAACAATTCATAATCACACCCACCGTACAGTGCTAGATCATAAACTTTTTCTTTAAGGTTATACTTAGCAAATTCACATGGAAGAGGAATATCCTCAAGATTAATCGAAGCTCCCACTTTTGAAGCATCGAGAATATGTTTCAAGTCACCTATAAGTCCGTCAGAAATATCAATTGCGCATTTTGAATATCTGCTAAGTTCTCTTGCAAAAGCACATCTGTCTTCTATGAGCATACTTTTTTTGTAACATTCATCAAAGACGGATTTATCCATTGTTATTTCATTGTAGCCTAAAGCAACAGCAAAACCAGGAAGCCCCAATGTTCCTGTTACATATATATCATCATCAACTTTAGCATTATCACGCCTCATTGCTCTGCTGTGATCTACCAAGCCATATGCACTGATTGTGATACTCAACTGACCTTTTGTTGTATTGCCACCGATAAGAGGAAGAGAATGCTTGTCCGCAAGAGAGAATAAACCTTTAGAAAAGCCTTTTAAGAAATTCTCATCTGCATTCGGTAATGTTAATGATAAAGTGAAGGCTATAGGCTTAGCCCCCATAGATGCAAGATCTGAGAGATTAACAAGGAGAGACTTGTAACCTAACAAAAAAGGATCCGTATTCTTGAAAAAATGGATCCCTTCAATCTGCGTATCTGTAGTGATAGCAAGTTCAGAACCCTGAGGAATATTTAAAAGGGCACAGTCATCACCAATACCAAGTGAAACAGCATCTGATTTATCGTGCCCAGAAAAATATTTGCCTATTAGCTCGAACTCGCCTAAAGACATATTACTTGATTGCCTTAATTACCTTATCAAGAACGCCATTTACAAATTTATGGCTGTCCTGCTCTGCAAATTCCTTTGCAAGAATGATTGATTCATTGATAACCACTCTGAAAGGAACTTCCTGACGGTATAAAAGCTCAAATGTACCTAAACGAAGAACTGCCTTGTCAACCTGATCTAGATCTTCAAGTGGTCTTGAAAGATGAGGTGCATAAGTCTCATCGATTTCTGAAACGTTGTTTACAACACCTGAAACAAGATCATGGAAATAATCAAGATCGGCACCTCTTACAGGCTGATCTTCAAGAAACTGGCGCTCAATCTCAGTTGGGCTTAACTGAGTAAGCTGCCACTGATAAATAGCCTGTAGAGCAAAATGTCTTGCCTTATGGCGCATTGCAGGTGTTACTGCACCTTCAGTTGCATCCATCTTTTACCTTCCTAACTAAATTGTTTAATAACGTTAACCATTTCAAGTGCAGATGAAGCAGCTTCACTACCCTTGTTACCTGCATGAGTACCAGCGCGCTCAACAGCCTGTTCTAGCTTATCAACAGTTAATACGCCGTTAGCAACTGGAATTGCATGCTTTAACATAACCTGAGTCATACCCTTAGCACACTCATTTGCTACAACCTCAAAATGATAGGTTGAACCTCTGATTACGCAACCTAAGGCAATAATTGCATCAACCTTCTTTGAAGCAGCGATTTTTTCGCATACTACAGGGATCTCAATTGCACCAGGAACTCTAACAACGGTAATATTCTCTTCTTTAACCTCACCTTCGCGCTTTAAGGTATCAATTGCACCTTCAACAAGACGCTCACAGATTAAGCTGTTAAAACGAGAAACAACGATAGCGAATTTACCGTCTCTACATGGCTTATTGCCTTCAATTACATTGACTGACATAAGTACT
>NZ_JBGVMC010000036.1:0-1678 GCF_045124615.1 Succinivibrio sp. | reverse complement strand
TTCAAATGATTGAAACAGTAAGACTGCTGTAATATTTCAGATACAAAAATGCTCTGATCCTGTAAAGAAATCAGAGCATTTATCAAATTAAAATATCAAATATTATTTGACTTCAGCTTTTAATCCGTGCTTTTGAATTAGCTCTTTTAGATCATTAGCTCTGTCCTCACTTGCTGGGTGAGTGCTAGTGATTTTGTTTAAGAATGCAGAAGCTGCATTTGGCTTGTCGCCAGATTCTGCCTGAGCTTTCTTTTCAAACTGATTCATCTTCTCCATAACTGTAACAGCACCGTTAGGATCGAAGTTTGCCTTATACATAAGCTCAAGGCCTAATTTGTCAGACTCGCTTTCCTGATCACGAGAGAAAGGCATTGCAAATGCAGCTTGATATGCAACGTTAGCTGTATTTGTGATTGATTTCTTTACACCAAGTAAAGATGCAATTTTTGTAGCTGAAGTTTGTAATTCAGCCTGACTTCTCTGTTCTCTTAAATGCTCTTTGATAGCATGAGAAATTTCATGGCCGATAACAGCTGCAAGCTCATTATCGTTTAACTTTAGAGTGTCATTTAAACCGGTATAAACAACAATCTTTCCACCTGGCATACACCATGCGTTAACAGTAGATTCTTTAATGGTGTTAATTTCCCAGTTCCAGTCTTTGCAGTCAGCTCTAAGCTCTGGTGCTACCTTGATTAAGCGATCTGATATCTTTTTAACTCTGTTGTAGAACTTCTTATCAGCGTTTAAAGTTTTCTGTGCTTTTGCCTGAGCTAAAACCTGATCGTAGCTTTCCTTAGCTTCCTGATTTAGCTTTTCCTCAGAAATCAGCATAAGCTGACTTCTGTCATCACCAAACATAGAAGTTGTATTAGTTGTGCATCCTTGAAGATATAAGGCAGATAAAATAACTGCAATAATAAATTTAAATTTCATTTTTGTGTCCAGAATTTAAGAAAAATGTGAGCGTATTTTATCACTTTTTTTGGCTTATTCTAGATTTTGAATCTGCTCTCTCATCTGCTCGATAAGCACCTTTAAATCCACTGCAATTTTTGTTAACTCAATTGAAGATGCCTTTGATGCAAGTGTATTAGACTCACGGTTAAGTTCCTGCATCATGATGTCTAATCTCTTACCTACTAGACCACCTTTTTGAAGAATATTTCTAACCTCAGCAATATGAGCACATAGTCTGTCATATTCTTCTTGAACATCAGCTTTTTGAGCTGCTAAGACAACTTCCTGTTCAATTCTGTTTTCATCAACTTCAATATCAAAAGAAGCAATCTTATCAAGAAGTTTCTGTCTTTGATCTGAAACGATTTTATCTAGCATTGGTTTGATTTTCTGAACGCAGGTTTCAACGTTATCAAGTAAAGAAAGTAAGGAAACTTTTAGTTTTTCTCCTTCCCTTTTTCTGCTTTCTATTAGCTTTTCAAGAGCTCTTTTAAATCCATCATTAAGCTTCTTTTCAATTTCTTCATTTAAGCCACTGCCGTTCTTGAGAATACCTGGTGTGTTAAGTATTTCCAAAGCATTTACCTGAGCAAAATCTATGTGTTTCTTTATGGTATTTATGCTTTTTGCTAGTTTCTCAAGTTCTGACTCATCAATTTGTGATAGTTCTGAACTGTTAATAAGTGTACTAACAGTACATTCAATTTTTCCTCTTTTC
>NZ_JBGVMC010000035.1:0-1522 GCF_045124615.1 Succinivibrio sp. | reverse complement strand
GCCATATCTGTCAATTTCATCACAAAGTAATACACGTATAGGACGAGATGCCAACCCAGAAGGTGAATTGGAACCTACCATTGCAAGATAACCACCGGTGAAATGCTTCATACGGATAGTTGAACTTGATTTTCTTGAGCGTCCCTTTTCATCAGAAACTGCAACGCTCATTTTTTCTTTCAGAACTGGTGAAGCTTGAATGGTAGGATCAATACGTTCTTTGGAGAAGGCTTCAGCATTTTCTACAGTAGGTTGAATCATCATGATTGATGAAGGTTCCTGATCTATGTAGTAACCCATCACATTCATGAGAAGTTCTGATTTTGCAACTTGCGAAGCTGCCATAATCACAACCTTTTCAACACTGTGAGATGTTGCCATATCTAGAGGCTCCTTCATATAAGGAACTCTGCTAGTTCTCCATTTACCTGGTTCAGGTGATGTTCCAGGTGCTACAAAACGGTATTGATCTGACCACTCAGAGCCGGTCAGTTTTGGTCTTGGTTTTAATGTCTTTTGAAATGCCTTTAAAAATAGATTATTTAATAAAGAGTTTCTGGAGTTCTGCAAAGCAATTGTTGATTTCATCACTTATGATTTCCTCAATATCTCTTGCGGTTCTTCCTTCACATACAGTAGCAATTCTTGCAGGCAGACTTGAAAACTTTGATTTAATAGCTAGACCTATCTTTTCCGCATCAGCGTTGATACGGTCAATTGAATATAAACGACCTTCGAGCTCATCAAGTTTTAATTTTTCCTGCTTAGTCTGAACTGCAGTCATATAAGCTTTTGCTGCATTCAAAACAGCAATAGGATTATTTTCAATCTGACCAAGCCAGTTCTTATAGGTTGATTCAAAATCATCACCAACATCAACAGATGATTTAATCTCATCTATGAGTTTGGTTGCAGCCTTACGACTTTTACTTCTTTTATTCTGATCTATGTTTTTTTGATACTGCTTATAAGCTTCTACTGCAGCAGATAAACTCACGCGTTTAGCTTCATCAGTCTTAAATATACCTTTATCAATCAAGGTTCTGACCTGAGCGCGAGACACACCCAAATTTTTAGCTAAAGCCAATTGAGTAACACCATCAGAAAAAGTCATTTGTTTGTCTCTTGTGAAATACTGTTATACCAGTCAATCAAATGGTTATAGTAGGTAGCTGTGATGTCACAATCTTTTGCAACAATCAGTTGTTCTGTAAGTAATCTTTGAAGTTTTGCCTGGTCTTTTCCACTGCATTTACATTTGTCTTTTGGAATTGATCCGGAAGCTGAGGCATCTGAGGGCAGTGTTGCTGAGTCGGAATCGGTGTACTCTGTGAACTGCAACTGCAGAGCATTAAGTTCATCGATAGCACTAGTATAACGCTTTTCAAGATCATCCAAGTCTTCCTGCGTTTTTGCTGCATTGATTTGCGCTGTCTTCTGGTGTTCATGTTCAACCTCCAGCTGTTGAATCAAATTAGCTCTTTCTTGCTCCAGTGCATTTTTCGCAACGTTCAGACGTTCA
>NZ_JBGVMC010000034.1:0-2510 GCF_045124615.1 Succinivibrio sp. | reverse complement strand
ATCTTTCGGATCGGATATAAGTATTACAAGGTAAAACGCACTTTATAATAAACTCGTGTGACGTAAAAAGACTTTCTGAAAAATCGTCACTTTAAAGACATTCCGGAATATCCTTAAATCTTTTCATCTCAAATGACTCTACGCTGTCACACTTCTGTGGTGAAAAGTCAACGATCATCATGTTGTCGATAGAGTCCATTGGTACTAAGCAGGAGTAAGACTTAGTAATGGTTTGCAATCAGCTAAACCATGATTAGTATTATACACGGTTTTTAAGTTTGTGCAAATCTTTTTTAAAAAATTTTTCTAATCGTATGCAAAATAATCAGAAAATCAGATCCACTTCAAAATATCATTTTAACCACCGTTTAATTTTCTTCTTATAAAATGTTTCATTAAAATTTTTTCGTGTTTTTCTTTGTCGTGCTTTTTTACAAATTTTTCTAACTCACCCATCACTTCAAGCAAACATCTGTAACGTTCAGTAGATGTTACCATGCTAGATAATAAATCGCCTGCCTGCTCTACATTTAATGTAAGTGTTATTTCTTTCACATCTGATTTACTTTGTGTTTTAGCCATTACTCACCTCTCATTATATAAAATCTTTAATGTTGAACTTGTACTTATGGTCAGTATTATCAATTACTATGTCAGCGTCTATAACATCTGTAAGCAGTTCTGATTCGTGCCTTGATGATTTAATTGTGCTGTTATTGATAACCTTGACAACCTTAACGTTATAGTCCGTGAGATTATACAAATCGTACAGCTTTATATAGTCTACAACGTCTAATTCGTTCGGAAAACGATAATCGGTAATCAGATAATAATTGTAGTCAGTATTCACAATTCGAGTTGCTACAAATTTTATCCAATAATCTTTGTCAACGTGTTTACGCATTATATCAGTACCGAACCGTTGCAGGATTTCTCTCATCGTTGTGCCGTTAGCGGTAAATGGCTGTTCATTCAATTTCCATTTATCGACTTCTTCTATCGGCATGTCGAATAGAGTGCTGATAAAGGATTTTAGTTTGTATGCAAAAGACAATTCAAGAACGGTTTTATGCTCGCTTGTTAACGCCTTGTTTAACTCACGAGCAATATAGTTCTTACCTGATTGTGCTTTACCAGTAAACAGATAAATAGTCTTTATATTGCTCATATATGCTACCCTAACCAAACGTGAATACAATTCAAACCATCGGTAATTTTGTGTACTTCTCTGAACGGAAAATCGCATGTAAGAAAGTCTGTTTTCTTACCGCTTTTAACAGTGCCGTTACAATGTACCTCTAACGTTAGATTAGGACTAACAACGCACAGTAAATCAAAAAATTTCATTCTAAATTACCCAAACCCTTTTTATCGCATAACTGACGTAATATTTGAAACATCACCTGTTTAAAATTAACGTCTACATTATACTCGTTTATCAAATCCATTTCATTTTTAATCAGAATTTCCTGCTCTGATGTACTCATAGCATAGAACAGCTTTCTCATTCGCTTAATAATTCTATACCCTTTATGAGTAACTTTCTGAATGTCTTTTAAATCGTTGGTTTTAATTCTATACCACAACTCTCTTGAGGTATCAATTATAAGCTGTGAATAGTGTTTACCTAATCTAATCTTTTCCTCTGTCGGCAGAGAGCTTAGTTTGTGAATGTTCATGTTTCGCTATCCTTAATAATCTCTCGACAATTATTATCAAGATATTGTATCAATTTACTAACCGTATCTAATTGCGAACCTGATTGTAGGTAATCATCAATAATGCTTAACCATATCTTGTATTGATAAATATCGTTATAATTTCTTAGGGTTTTATTATTACCATAACTATTGCAGGTTTTTAAAGCATCGTATATTGCGATTCTAACCTCATAAATAGTATGGTCTGAACTGAAACTCTTTGCAAAAGATAAAAGCGAAAATAACGCAATATAACCATGCTCTAAGCCGTTTAATTCAACTGATTTATCCATTCATTTAACCTCTTTTCTAATTTATCTGATAGTTCACCAATCGTATTGTCTAAAGACATTCCTAAAGTGTCTACCACAATATAAAATTCCTGTAAATTAGTTTCGGTTCTTAATTTATTAACCTTGTCTGACAGCAGTTCTAAATCGTGTGGATATAACTTTGTTTCCTCTTGTAACGATACCAGTAAACTCGCTAAAGTTCTATTGTAGTTTAAACCGCTGATTTTGCAATAAAAACTATACAAAAACAAAAATATTGTCTGATTTGCCAATTTACTTATTTTCATTGTTTTCTCCGTCTTTGTAATTAGCCAACTCGTGAATCTTTTTCAGAAATTCCTCTTTATGCGTTAAAACCTTTTTCGTTTCAAAAAAGTCTATAATATCCCATATCTGAATTGCCAGCTTATCTGCACACATATCAACGTACATACAAACATCGTGTAAACAGCTTTTCTTTTCATCAAGCGTTTGAGGTGTGGTGCAAGCACTGGCTATAACAGGTCTTGCACCGTTT
>NZ_JBGVMC010000033.1:0-4598 GCF_045124615.1 Succinivibrio sp. | reverse complement strand
GTTGCAATCTGATTGGCAATCTCCTTCAGAGTTGTATTCTCATACTTTCTTGTTTTTACCGTTCTTCTTACAGTGCCATTAAGAGGTATTGATACTGCAGAAAAGCTGAAGATTCTAGGACGACCAGACACTGATAATTTATCAATTATCATGTTCTTTGTTTCGAGCGAGCCTCTTGCTTCAGTAACCAAGGTTACTTTTACTTTATCACCGCGTGTTGGTGTCCAGTTTTCGGCCCATTTACCAACTTCATCCTTTAAAGTGATATTTACCTCATCAGCTTCATCATCAATATGGTCGGTATATTCACACTGCAGTAGATCTGCAGATACCTCAGTTGAAATATCCGTTTCATTTCCTGCAGTCATATACTGAATTGATAGAAGTGTTTTAAGAGGTGTAGTTCTGATACCTATCTCTTCCATGGTGGTAATTTCTCTTTATAAGAATCAGTTGAAACCTCAATCTCAGGTAATGTAAGCACAATCCCTGAAGGAAAAATCACATACTTACGATATTTGAAGTTCAAATTCATAAGTGCTGTAAGGTACTTTTCATCACCTAAGATTTTATAGGCGATACCATCCCAGGTATCACCCTGAACTGTTGTATAAGTTTTACTCATAGCTCAAGCGGCTCCTCTGAGCAAAATACTGTTCAATCTGCTTCTGGAAGTTAGAACTGCCTTCAGCAAGTGCTCTTCTTATCTGGTCATAAGCATCACCACTCTTACCATCAGTTGTAACATTGATAGTTGGATTGAAATTGATTGTAATGTTTGATGAACCTGCAGATGAAGAATGACCTGCTAAAAGAGATTCCAATTTTGATAAAGGAAGAACAGCTTCTGATTCAGCTCCTTCACCAATAAGGGCAGTAGTTGGTTTTGTAACAATACCACCATTGGCCAACATTGGTATTTGTGGCATTTCAAAACTTAAAGTCTGACCTCCCATACTAGGAACCCAATCAGGTATTGATACTGATACTGAGCCTATTGCAGAGAATGCTTTATTGATAAGAGAAATGATTGCATTGATAGGTTGTTTAGCTAATCCTACCAAGCCACCAAACATATTGGCAAATATGTTTTTTACGTTCTCCCAAGCTTTTCCCCATTCTCCAGCAAAGATGTTTTTAACAAAATCAATAACCTGAGTGAAGTGATATTTGATTCTGTTCCATGCGCTAGAAACGTTTTCTACAATGTTATTAAAAGCACTAGAAAACACATTGGCTAACCATGGGCATTTTTCCGAGAACCAAGACCATAAAGCAGCAGCTTTTTCTTTGACAACATCCCAGTTTTTATAAAGCAGAACTCCAATTGCAATCAGAGCTGCAATTGCAGCAATTACCATTAGGTGACACAATAGTTTGTGACGAGTTAGTTAAAGCTATAGAAGGAGTCACAACTAATGGCAAGACAAAGTTACAGCAAGGATGAAAAACTTAAGTATGTTCAGCTCTTTGCAAAAAGTGGATTAACTAAGTGGGAGTTTGTAACTCAACATCCTGAGATAAAGAGAACAACCTTGTACAACTGGATCACTAAGTATTTTCCTAACCAACCATCATCAGAAGGTGGTGATACAGCAGCTGATGAAAAGGCAGAGATTCCAAAGGATCAATTAGAGAGCAAGGATAAGTTTGAATTTGTTATTGATACAGCTAAAATGAATGAACAAGAGATTGGTGCTTATTGCAGAAGCAAAGGCATATATTCAACAGAATTAAAGTCATGGAAGCTTAATTGTATGAATGCAAATGATAATAACAATGTAGTTTTTGCTGAAGAGAACGTAAAGTTAAAGGCTGAGATCAGACAGTTAAAAGAAAAGTTATCTAAGCTTAATTGTAAGAGTGCCAAGAAGGATAAAGAGCTTGAGCGTATGCAGAAAGCTCTAGCAGAATATGCTGTTAAGGAAGCATTCCTAAAAAAAGCGCAAGCGCTCTTCGAGGAAAGCGACGAGGAGCGCTAACAAGCGAAGCTGAAAAGAAAAAGCTATTAGATCTCATTGATAGTAATAGAGTTGATGTCTTTATTGATACTGTGACTTTAAGTTGCGGTACGTTTACTGTAAATCAAAGTTATCAGCTCACTGTATCATACATGACTGAAGCTTTAGGCATGGGAAAGAACAGCTATACTAACTGGAAGAAAGATCTTACAGATAAAAGAAAAGGCGCTAAGCACGTAAATAACTACAAGTATAGCCAGGAAGATCGAGAGAAAGCATTATTAGCATTGATGCTCAATCCTGATATGAATCCTTATGAGCTTCAAGCTAAATACCTTGATGAGCACAATACATATTTAGGCTCTGCAAGATGGTTATATCGTTTACTTGAGGAGACTAAGCTAAATAAGCGTAGAGATGGCTCATCTAGCTCAAAATCGAAGGATTCTGTTGAACGACGAGCATTAATAGCAACAGCCCCTAATCAGGTATTCGTATGGGATATTACATACCTGTATAAAGCAAATCCTATGGGGCAGTATTACTACCTGTATGCTGTAATGGATTTGTACAGTAGAAAGATGATCCACTGGGAAGTACATGAAACTCAATCAGCTGAATTGGCAGCTCAGTTTATTGAAAAAGCCTTTAATAAAGCAGGCTTTAAAAAGCCATCATGCAAAGCTGTAGAGCTCAATGGAACTAATCGAGACATATTTGGTAACGTTCTAGTTCTGCACAGTGATAATGGAGCTCCTATGCGAGGATCAACTATGGTTGCCAAATGTACTGAATTAGGCATTGAATGTACCTATAACAGAGCTAGACATAGCAATGATAATGCTCATATGGAAGCAAGCTTTAAATTACTTAAACATGGTCATGAGGTTGCTATACCAGAAGCTTTTAATACTTTAAAACATGCAAGAACTTGGGTAGATCAATATTACCATTGGTACAACAATAAGCACCGTCATAGTGGTATTTGCTACATTACCCCACAACAGTGCTATGAGGGTAAAGGTCCAGGTATTATGAAAAAGCGCAATGATATTATTGATATCTACTACCAACAGCATAAGGATCAAGGCTTGTTAAGAGATAATATTACATCTACAGGTAAGATGAGAAGATGCCTTTGGCAAATGCCTGCAAAGGTTGAAGTAATGCCGTTTTATACTAAACGTGCTAGAGTTAAAAACGTAATTAGAGCTAAGAAGTTGGATATTGAAACTCCTGCTTGTAATGACTCTAATTTAGAAGTGGTTTAAAAAGAAAAAAAAGCTTTTTCCCCCGCACCCCCTTTTTGAAAAAAAAGAAAAAAATGCGGTTACATTGAGGAATGTGAAGTAACTCACAAATATTGATGATATGTCACAAACTAACTTTACACAAAACGTTACCAGTCCGATTGGATTGGCAAACATCACCGCATTAAAGATAATCATAGCTGACTTAACAATGAGTATTGCATTCTTTAACAACATTAGGACTTTCCAGAGCTTTAATGCTCCTGCAACTGCAGACATGATGATATAGCCTGCACCGCCCCATATCATATTGAATGTGGCCATCATTGCGATAACACCACCGATTGAAGCTCCAACAGCTACAAGAACCTTTAACAAGGTTTCATGATTCTTTGCAAAAGAACCTACTGCACTAATTCCTTGAGTTAAGAATACAGTGCATTTTCTGATAGCAGGAGTTACCGCTTCAGAAAGAATTAACTGAGTTTCTTCATATGCAGAATTAAGAGAAGCAAGTTCACCATCTAAATTGTTAGTCTGCTGAATTGCTACACGCTCTGCAGATCCTGCTTCCTTAACCTTATCAATAAAGTTCTGCAGTGTGCCATCTACAGCATTATTCATCAGAATACCTGCTGCAGACATTGCTTCCTGACCAAATATATCCTTCTTGATTGCCGCCTGAGCTGCCTGAGGTAATTTCTGCAGTGCTGAGCCAATGTCTTTTAATACATCTGGCATTGCTCTTACCTTGCCCTGAGCATCCTTTACAGATACACCTAAAGCATATAAAGCCTTCTGTCCTTCTGTCGCAGGGGCAACTAAGCGAGTGAATACTGCGCGCATTGCTGTACCAGCCTGAGAACCACGAATTGCGTTATCACCAAGCTTACCAGCCATTGCAGCAACTGTCTCAAGATCAACACCCATAGATGCTGCAACCGGTGCCACATATTTCATGGTTTCGCCTAATCCCTGCAGATCTGTTGAGGAATTAGCAAAGGTATTAACCATGGTATCGGCGACACGGTTAATCTGACTTGCTTCAAGTCCAAAACCGTTCAGCATAGAAGCTGCAATATCAGATGCATTGGCCAAATCAACCTGACCTGCAGAGGCAAGATTTAACATACCAGGCATTGCTTTTAACATATCATCTGTTTTAAAGCCTGCCATAGCAAGATATGTCATACCTTCTGCAGCTTGAGAAGCTGAGAATACAGTTGAAGCACCTAATTCACGTGCCTTATCACGCAAACGGCCTAAATCTTCTGCAGAAGCATTAGATACAGCACCTACTCTGGCCATGGTCTTATCAAATTCCATGCCTAACTTGATTGGTGCGGCAAAGTTAGATGCCAATGATTTTAGTAGCATCATCTGGCCT
>NZ_JBGVMC010000032.1:0-1799 GCF_045124615.1 Succinivibrio sp. | reverse complement strand
ATTGCCTTTTGATAATAAAGGACTTGATCCTGAAGGTATAACAATTGATAAGGACGGTAATTTCTATATTTGCGATGAATATGGTCCTTTTGTTATCAAGTATTCAAAAGATGGTAAGGAGTTAAAACGTTTTTATCCAGGACATGGTCTTCCTGAGATACTAAAGTACAGAATCGAGAATAGAGGCTGTGAAGGTGTTTCTCTTACACCATCAGGAGAGCTTGCTGTTTTAGAGCAGAGTGTTCTTGAAATCAAACGCTATGGTAAAAAATCATCACCAACAGCTAAGTTCACTAGAGTTGTTTTAACCGATCCAAATACAGGTAAATTCAGAACTTATGCATATCCAATTGATGTAGATGAGTGCAAAAAGCCAAAGGATGCAAAGCTTGGAGATATTCTTGCTCTGTCAGATACTGAATTTTTGATTATTGAACAAGGCAAAGACAAGAATAAGAAAATGAGAAACCTTATTTATAAGGTAGATTTTTCAAATGCTACTGATATTACTGACTTTAAAAAGGATGGTTTTGAACCTGAGTTCTATCTGGACAGCGCTGATATTGTTATGGGCGAGAAGACTTTAGTTGCTGATTTAAGAGCACTTGGCTATGTGCATGAAAAGGCAGAAGGTCTTGCTCTTCTTGATGACAGACAGACTCTTGTTGTAATCAATGACAATGATTTTGGTGTTGATGTAAAAATCAAGGATAAGAAACGTAAGGAGAAAATTACAGATTACACTGTTGATTCAAATAAACAGCTGTACTTTGATGATATAAGTTCAGATGCAAAAATCAAATTCGGTTATTTAAGTGATGAAGAAAGTGTAAATGAGCTCTTCTTTGTAAAACTTGATGAGAAACTGTAATTAAATTTAAACATACCTAAGATCTTTAGATAAAAGTATCAGAAGATCTTTTTAAAACATAAGTAGAAAATCATTAATTGATTTTCAATGTTTACAGAATTTACTTCTATATAGAGAACGGCGATCTGTCAAGCAAATAATTTAAAAAACATATAAAATAATTTTGCTCTCCATGCAATCAGATAACTCTATGAATTTACGTAAGTTTATTTATAAGTAAGGCTGTTTTTTAAGACAAAGGAATAACGTGGGCACTTTGTTACGCTGTTGTGGTTAAAGTGTTCCTTTGATGTTTAACTGTTAACTGTTGCTCTTCTGGTTCTGTTACTTAATCGCTATGCAATTATCCTAAAGTTCGGTTCAGTAGTCATGATTAAATCTTCTTTATGAACCCTGGTAGGGATTTCTATATAATGTTTTTAACGTCTTGGCCTGTAAAGACAGGTGATAAGACAACAAGTCTGTGTGTTAACTGAATAAATCTGAATACTTCAATTTAAAAAGTACAGCTAAGAGAAATAACTCCCTTGTTTGGCTGTCTCTGCTTTTATTTTTGTCAGATTTACTTCCAGAGAATTTCCCTGGAGAGATTTTTCTCAAATATACTGAATAATGTATTCGTTATGTTCTATGGGATCTTTTTATTAAAACTGCTGGTGCAAATTTAATTTACTTCACGTTTGGCATTCGTACTCTTTTATAACCTTTAATAAAATCACCATTCAGCTCAATCCAATCTTTCGAGATCATTTATTTCAAGTTCTTGAACTTCGTTATGCTCAACAAGGTATGCTACAAGTGTTGCAGACTGTCTTCTGAAAGGACCTTCAGGATCACTTAAATCAATGAGCTGATTTTTATTTTTAAACTCTGCAAGGTATGGGCTTAGAGTACTGTCCTGTTTATGCTGTTCTAAAAGATTATTCTG
>NZ_JBGVMC010000031.1:0-3797 GCF_045124615.1 Succinivibrio sp. | reverse complement strand
AAGAAGGCTATAACTATATTCTCCTGAATGATGGTAGTGAGAAACTCCTTATAGGAGCACTTTCATGTAATAAGTACCAGTTAAAATTCAGAATCTACAATTCTGGCAGACTCACTGTTGTAATGCAGATTTTCTCTCATGCAAATAAGCTTACAGATACAATTGAGTCAGAAATCATTACAATTCTTGGAGCAACATCCAACAATGAACTGCTAAAAGCTTATTCTGTCCGTATAAACAGATACAACAAGCGTCTGTTCGCTCCAAAACCTAGCGGATGGTGCTCCTGGTACTGTTATTATGAGAATATCAGTGAGCAGATCATAAAAGATAACTTAAAATTGATGAAACATATAGACAATACAAAATATGTTTTAATTGACGACGGTTATCAAAAACACATGGGAGACTGGCTTGATTTTACAAACAAGTTCTCTAACAACCTGCAGGATCTTATTAAGGAAATAAAGGACGCTGGAAAAGAGCCTGGTATCTGGGTTGCTCCTTTCATTGCTTCAGGAGATTCAGAGCTTTACAGAAAAAATAAAGAATATTTTGCTAAAAGCAGATTAGGAAAACTGGAGTCTGCTGGTGTAAATACCTATGAAGGATGGAGAGATTTACCTTGGTATTCTCTTGATTTTTCAATTGAAGAGGTAAGAAATTATATATCCCGTGTTTTCTATTACTTTCATGATGTATTAAATATACGATTCTATAAACTTGATGCATGTTACTGGGGAGCCTGTGAGCATCTTGTTTTTAAAAGTGGAATCACCCCAATTGAAAATTACAGATTAGGTCTTAAAACAATTCTTGATGTCGTAGGAAAAGACAGTATTCTCCTTGGATGTAATGCTCCTTTCTGGCCATCTATTGGACTTGTTCATTCAATGAGAATTTCTGATGATGTTATAAGAAATAAAGATAGGTTTATTCAGCAGCTAAATGAGCTAAGACACAGAACATGGATGAATGAGTCACTCTGGATTAATGATCCTGACTGTCTGTGTCTTAACAATTACAAAAACCAGATTGCAGATCCTGAGGATTTCATGATGCATATTGCAACAATTCTTCTTGCTAACGGTTCAGTTTTCCTTGGCGACAGTCTTGATAGAATTTCACCTAATAACCAAAAACTGATTAAAAGAATTCTTGATATTCACAAAGACTGCATTGACATAAATATATCTGATGAATTTGATAGCTTCATTCTTCAGGGAAATAAATACAAGACAAGGATCTTCTTTAATCTTGATTCACAGAGCAAAACTTTTTCGCTAAAAGAGGAATTTAAAGATTTCTTTACAGGCAAGAGTGTTAAAGGTGACCTTACCTTAGAATATGGCAAGGTCATGGTTGTATCAAATATTTAAAAAGGAGCCAGTCCTTTTGTAAGATTGACTAAAGCACACAATGCTTGATATACAGTCTGTTCTCTAACCTCTTCACGATTGCCATCAAAGATAAAGCACTTTGTATAAGCAGCTTTATCTTTGTGCTTTACAGCCATCCACACAGTACCAACTCTTTTTGTCTTAGTTGCACCATCTGGACCTGCAATTCCACTTACAGCAACACTCATGGTTCCTAAAGAGCTTTTTAAAAGGGCTCCTGTTGCCATTTGTACAACTGTCTGCTCACTTACTGCTCCGTATGATTTTAAAGTATCTTCACTAACGCCAAGACACTCCATTTTTGCCTCGTTTGAATAAGTAATAAAGCCCCTGTCAAAATATGCAGATGATCCTGGGATCTCAACGATGCTGGCACCTATCAATCCTGCAGTTAAAGATTCAGCTGTTACGTATACTTCTTTATAAATAGGATATAGCTCAAAAAGCTCCTGTGCTTTTTGAGTAATCATTGATTTGTAGTTCATTATCTTTGTCTTCTTAAGATGGATTTAGAGCTGATTCCGTAAGCATCTCTTGCTTTTAAACTAGCTACATGAGCTGTCTTTGGAGCACTCTTTGCAACTATTGGCTCATCAACTTTAACCGACGGTGTGCTGATGAACTTCTCTGTCTGAGCTCTTACCTGATCTTCAATACTCATTGGAGAAGTGCTCTTATCAAGTTTATGGACTTTTGCAAGCATTTCAACTTCATAACTTGGAAGATTTGTTCTATCAATAACCTCAGAGATACTCAATCCTTCAGACAGAAGTCTTTTAGCAAGAACAATTGGCTGATTATCAACTGATTTTTCTTCAAACTCTTTTTTCTGAAGCTCTATCTTGTTGGTTAATGAGTCAAAAGATGAATCTATCTTTCTTTGTTTATCAATAAGATCCTGAAGAGTATCTGTTACATACTGTAATGAGCGTTCTGATGATTTGATTCTTCTTTCAAGAGAATCATTGATATTTTTAATTTTTTCATTTTCAGATACAAGCTCAGTTATCTTTACTTCCTGCTGACTTATTACACGAAGTAAATTCTTTTCAACAGCTGATGCTCTGTGAGAATTTATAAGAAATGATATGAGGATAAAAAGGAGTATAACAACCGTTACAATGATAACTGCAATGATAGAAACATCTAGATATGACTGCATGATTTACTCTTTTTTATAAAAATCCTATTTGTAATATAACACTTGTTTGCAATCTATACAAAAAATTGCTACAAATGATGTGATATTTCTCAAAAGTGTTCAAAAACAAACGCTTAATTATATTATATAAATCTTTGTTTTTAATTATTTCAACTGATGTTTGACCAATAAAAAAAGGCCCATCAAAAAGATGAGCCTCTTTGTGGCTAAATGATATTGGTTAATCTATTAGTCAACGCGCTTGAATAATAATGAGCCGTTAGTACCACCAAAACCGAAGTTATTTGATAATGCGTACTCAATATCGTGCTTCTGAGCAACGTTAGGAACAAGATTAAAATCGCCAACCTCATCTTCAGGATTCTGAAGGTTGATTGTTGGAGGACAAATCTGATCCTTAACTGACATAACAGTAATAACTGCTTCAATAGCACCAGCTGCACCTAATAAGTGACCAGTCATTGATTTGGTTGAACTCATGCAGCAGTTCTTAGGAGCGTCACCGAAGATGCTCTTTGCAGCGCGAAGCTCTGATAAGTCTCCAACGTGTGTTGAAGTACCGTGAGCATTAATGTAGTTAACCTGCTCTGGCTTAACGTTGGCATCCTTTAAAGCATGAAGAATTGAACGAGCTGCGCCTTCGCCAGTCTCTGGAGTTGCGGTCATGTGGTAAGCATCACCTGACATACCAAAGCCGACTAACTCAGCGTAGATCTTTGCACCACGTGCCTTTGCATGCTCGTACTCTTCAAGAACCAGAACACCTGAACCGTCACCTAATACGAAACCGTCACGATCCTTATCCCAAGGACGTGATGCAGCTTCTGGATCATCATTGCGATGAGATAAAGCCTTCATTGCAGCAAAACCGCCGATACCCATAGGGGTTGAAGCCTTTTCAGCGCCACCACAAATCATTACGTCAGCATCACCAAAAGCAACTAAACGAGCTGATAAACCGATAGCATGTGTACCGGTTGCACAAGCTGTTACTGTAGATAGGTTAGGACCGCGAAGACCCTTCATGATTGAAAGCTGACCTGAAACCATGTTAATAATGGTTGATGGAACGAAGAATGGGCTGATACCGTGTGGACCACGTGCAGCAAGACCATTAATATTCTTTTCGATTAAGGTTAAGCCACCAATACCTGAACCAATCATGGTACCGATTCTGTCTGCATTCTTTTCTGTAATCTCAAGACCTGAATCATTGATAGCCATAATACCAGCAG